>DLUO01000162.1:3507-7405 GCA_003444595.1 Bacillota bacterium | reverse complement strand
CTCAAGCTGCACATTTCGCTCGCCCCAACCTTGCGCCACCCCTCTAGCGCGGCATGAAACGTGTTCTAGGCAGGGCTGTTTTTCTCCATTTTTGTGCCGGTAGAGTCCGGCATGGGGTAAATCGTGCCGTCGTATTGCCATGCCGCACCATTGACAGTTACTATATCTAAGGCTATAATTGTCGTATTCGGTGGAGGGAGGGATGGAGCATGTTCAAAAGATTAAAACGAGATATTAACGCCGTTTTTGAGCGGGACCCGGCCGCTAAAAGTGTGCTTGAGGTAATTTTGTGCTACCCGGGTTTCCATGCCCTTGTTTTACACCGCATTGCCCATTTCCTGCATAAGAGGGGCCTTATTGTTTTACCACGCCTGATTTCTCATTTTGCCCGGCTGGTAACCGGCATTGAAATTCATCCCGGAGCGGTAATAGGCGAAGGAGTTTTTATTGATCACGGCATGGGCGTGGTTATCGGTGAGACTGCTGAAATTGGAAATAATGTGACCATTTATCAGGGGGTTACCTTGGGCGGCACCGGAAAGGAAAAGGGTAAGCGGCACCCTACGGTGCGGGATAATGTTGTAATCGGAACAGGGGCACAGGTCCTGGGAGCGATTGAAATCGGTGAAGGAGGTCGTATAGGTGCCGGTTCAGTAGTCTTGCAGCCCGTGCCGCCAGGTGCGACTGTGGTGGGCATTCCAGGAAGGGTTGTACTGCATCACGGCAAAAAGATTACTCCGGTGAACCTTAACCATGTGGATCTTCCGGACCCCGTAGCACAAATGTTGAATTGCCTGCAGAATCAGATTGATGATTTACGTATGCAGCTGGAAAACCTGAGATGTTACCGGAAGGAAGGAGAGGAGGAGACCAGTGATCAAGCTGTATAATACTCTAAGCCGGAAAAAGGAGCCCCTGAAACCGGTGAAAGAGGGGAAAATAGGGATTTATGCCTGCGGCCCCACTGTTTATGATTATTTCCATATCGGTAATGCCAGGGTTTTTATTACCTTTGACGTTCTGCGCCGTTATCTGGCCTATCGCGGTTATGATGTTACCTTTGTACAAAACTATACTGATGTTGATGATAAAATGATTAAAAGAGCCGCCGAGCTAAAAATATCCGTTGATGAAGTAGCCGAACGGTTTATTTCTGCTTACGAAGAAGATACCGCCGCGCTCGGCATTTTACCGGCCGACTACCATCCCAGGGCAACCAGGCATATTCCCCAGATCATAGCGCTGATTCAAAGGCTGATTGATAAGAAAATGGCTTATGAAGTGGAAGGTGATGTTTACTTCCGCGTGGAAGCCTTTCCCGGTTATGGCAAGCTTTCCGGGCAGAACCTGGAAGAGATTATGTCCGGTGCCAGGGTGGAAATCGATGAAAGAAAAAAGCACCCCATGGATTTTGCCCTCTGGAAGAAGGAAAAGCCGGGCGAACCTTCCTGGGAGAGCCCCTGGGGCAGGGGAAGGCCTGGATGGCATATTGAATGTTCAGCCATGTCCATGCATTACCTGGGGGAGACTCTGGATATTCATGGCGGAGGCCAGGACCTTATTTTCCCTCACCATGAGAATGAGATTGCCCAGAGCGAAGGGGCAACAGCCAAACCTTTTTCGCGGCACTGGGTGCATGTAGGCTATTTAAATATCGACCGGGAAAAGATGTCGAAAAGCCTGGGCAACGTTCTTACGGTAAGGCAACTGAGGGAAACGGTCGATCCCATGGTGATACGGTTTTTCATGCTTTCTGCCCATTACCGCACACCCATTAATTTCTCCGGTGAATACCTTGAACAGGCTTCCAGAGCCCTGGAAAGGTTGAATATGACAGTATACAATCTTAAGGAACGCCTGGAAAAAGTTCAAGAGGGCCTTCCTGATAATGAGGAAAAAGAGTTGCTCGGTTTTCTCCAGAGCAGCAGGGAAAAATTTATTGAAGCCATGGATGATGATTTTAATACCGCCGGAGCAATCGCTGTTTTATTTGAACTGGGCAGGGAGGTTAACATTTACCTTAACCGGCCCGAGGGACAGAAGGCAAATATACTGAGGCCAGTGTTGGACTTTTATCGTGAAATTAACGACGTTTTTGGTTTCATTAAAGAGCAGGGCCGTAGCGGATTGGAGGCCGAGGTAGAAGCCCTGATTGCTCAGAGGGAAGAAGCCCGGGCCCGTAAAGACTGGTCCACGGCCGATGCTATACGCGACCGGCTGAAAGACCGGGGGATCATCCTGGAAGACACTCCGCAGGGTGTCAGGTGGAGGATGGCCCCGGGGAAGGACGGTTGATAAAAGATTGCGCTAAAAAAAGGTGGTCATTTGTCATAAATGCCCGGCAAAAAGCATAAAAACAGAAAGAGGCCGCTAATTGAAACCAGGACTCTATTACCTACAGAAAAGGCCGAGCACGAGATGATCTGGGGGCGCCGGCCGGTCCTGGAGGCGCTTGACAGCGGCCTGTCCCTGGTAAAAATTCTTATCTATGAAGGTGCCAGGGGCACAATTGTGAACGACATCATCCAGAAAGCAGGACAAACCGGTGTCCCTGTGGAGCGGGTCAAGCGGGGCGAACTGGAAGAAGCGGCAGGCCGAAACCACCAGGGGGTTGTTGCTTTTACTGTCCCCTATACTTTTCTTTCAGTAGAAGAACTCCTGCAGAATGCTCGTAACAGCCGGAAAAAGCCTTTTTTCATCATGCTGGATCATATCCAGGACCCCTACAATTTTGGTTCCCTTGTCCGCACAGCCTATGCAGCCGGGGTAGACGGAATTATTATCCCCCGTGACAGAGCTTGCGGAGTTACTCCTTCCGTTTTTAAAAGCTCAGCCGGCGCCCTGGCGTATGTTCCGGTGGCCCGTGCCGTTAATCTGGCTCGTGAGATGGAGTTTTTGAAGAAAGAAGGCCTCTGGTTGATGGGGGCGGATATGTCGGGAGAGACCCCCTTTTTTAAGGCGGACTTTACTCTTCCGCTGGTTTTGGTGTTGGGTAGCGAGGGTAAAGGGTTGTCGAGATTGCTACGGGAAAAATGTGATTTTTTGCTGCGTATTCCCATGCAGGGCGCCGTCTCTTCATTAAACGTGGCCGTGGCAGGAGGGATAATTATCTATGAGGTTTTTCGCCAGCGGGCTCTAAAGGAATAACCTGTCCTTGGAGAGAGTATAAAGATGTCTTTGCTGATTGTCGATGGCTATAATATCATCAATAGCTGGCCGGAGTTTGAAGAACTGCGCGAGGATAAAATGGAGATCGCCAGGATAAAGCTGGCCGAAATGCTGGAAGAATTTGTCCCGCTGCTCTGGTCCAGGATTATTATTGTTTATGATGCTTACCGCGTAAAAGGGAAAAGACCTTCCTGCGAATATTTTAAGGGGTTGGAAGTTATTTATACGGGGGAAGGTGAAACGGCGGATGTTTTTATTGAACGTTTGGTGGTAAACCTGGATGGAATCGTTGATGATATTGAGGTCGCCTCCTCCGATAACCTGCAGCAGCACCTTGTTTTATGGAAAGGCGGCCGAAGACTTTCAGCCCGGGAGTTGCGAGAACGCTTGCGGGAGTGTCGTGCAGAAATAATGAAGAGCCGCCCTTCTTTTACCCGGAACAATCTGGATGAGAGGCTCTCCCAAAAAGTAAAAGAAGTTTTGGAAAGATGGCGCCGCCAGTAATTGTGGGTGCCACCAAAGTTGCCAAGTGCGGTACCTTTACTTGCGATTTGCAAGATTAGACCTTGACGCTTATCCGGGCATAGGATATAATATCTGATGAAATGTCCTCAAACTGACAACGGAGGCGATGCGAGTGGTTTTGCCGGCACAGGGTTTGACAGAGGACGATGGCGTATGTATGGAGCTGGAATTTTTAAAAGTCGAGGAATATGAAGACAAGACCGAC
>DLUO01000162.1:991-3234 GCA_003444595.1 Bacillota bacterium | reverse complement strand
ATTCAGGAAGGAATGATCGGTTTATATAAAGCGATCAGGGACTTTAAAGGTGACAAGCTCTCCTCCTTCCGGGCTTTTGCCGAACTCTGTATTACCCGGCAGATTATCACGGCTATAAAAACGGCAACACGTCAAAAGCATATACCGTTAAACTCTTACGTTTCCCTGAATAAGCCTATTTATGATGAGGATTCCGATCGTACCCTGCTGGATATCCTTTCCGGTACAAAAGTGACAGATCCGGAGGAGTTAATGATTAACCGGGAAGAATATAATGATATCGAATTCAAGATCGGGGAGATTTTAAGCGAACTGGAATGGCGTGTTTTGATGCTTTACCTGGAGGGAAAGTCGTACCAGGAGATTGCTGTGGAGTTGAAGAGGCATGTAAAGTCTATAGACAATGCTTTGCAAAGAGTGAAGCGTAAACTGGAACGCTACCTGGAAGTCAGGCGGGTGTAGCTCAATGGCAGAGCGCTGGCTTCCCAAGCCAGTTACGTGGGTTCGATTCCCATCACCCGCTCCAATAAAAGATTATTTATAAAAGCCCTGCTGAAATTCATCAGGGCTTCTGTTTTTCTTTTAAATAGTAACGCAGGGCTCGGGGGGTGATATTCAAAAGTTTTGCCGCTTTGAGCTGGTTTCCATAGGTTGTTTGCAGGGCTTCTGTGATTATTTTTTTAATGAGGTTGCTATGCCAGACCTTAAGGTCATCCTGGAAGCTACTTAGTGCAAAACCCTGTTTAAAATTCAAATTTTTCAAAAAGTGTTCCTCAAACCTGGCCAGTATTTTTTCAAGCTCTTTACCCCGAGGATGCGAATGGAAAAGCTCCACCGGCTTCAAATCATGTTCGGGAGCAGTATCGTCCTCCGGTAGCGGCGCTGTTTCCTCCTTTTGGGTTTCAGAAGGGGTTTCCTGGGCCAGGCCGGACTCTTCCCGGTATTTCTTTACGATTCTCTGGGGAAGGTCTTCAGTACGGATAATGGGACTGTTACTGAGCAGGACGGCCTGTGCGACTGTATTGGCGAGTTCCCTGATATTTCCGGGCCAGTTGTACTGCATCAGTATTTCCAGGGCTTCTTCACTAAATCTTTTTGTTTCAGTGCCTTTAGCTTTGATCTCCTTTTCCAGGAAATAGTTAATAAACAGCGGGATGTCCTCTGTCCGCTCACGCAAAGGAGGTATAAATAAAGAGGCCACATCCAGGCGGTAAAACAGATCTTCCCGGAACTGGTTATTCTCTACCTTAAGTTGCAAATTGGCATTGGTAGCGGCAATGATTCGCACATCTACTTTACAAAGCTCCTCCCCGCCAACCCTTAAAAACTCACCCGATTCCAAAACACGCAACAGTTTCACCTGAATAGCGGAACTGGCGGAATCTATCTCGTCCAGGAACAGCGTTCCCCTGTGGGCAAGTTCAAATATACCTTTTTTTCTGCTGCCGGCACCTGTAAATGAACCTTTTTCATGACCGAAGAGTTCACTTTCCAGTAATGTTTCCGTAAAGGCACCGCAGTTAAAGGCCAGGAAAGGGCGCTCGCTACGGTGGCTGACAGCATGTATATATCTGGCCAGGACTTCTTTTCCTGTCCCGGTTTCTCCCTGTATCAAGACAGTAATATTTTTTTTGGCTATTTTTTGCGCTGCGGCAATTAATCTGAGCATTTTGGGATTTTTGCCGACAACAAAGCCGTATTCCTCCTGAAATTTGTCCAATTTTTCCAGCTCGGTGTGTACATTCAAGGCTTTTTCCAGCAGCATTTCCATTTCCTCTATGTCGACAAAAGGCTTTTCCACATAATCGAAAGCCCCGAGTTGGATGGCTTCTACCGCAGATTTAACAGTAGAATAACCTGTAATGATAATTACCTCGCACTCCGGTTGTTTCTCTTTGATTATTTTTAAAATATTTAAGCCGTCATTGTCGGGAAGCTTAAGATCCACCAGAGCAACGTTAAATTGAAAGGAAGCGAGCTTGTCCAGGGTTTCTTTTCCTGTATTGGCTGTTTCTACTTCATATCCCTTGTTTTTAAGAAGGTAAGAGAAAAAATTGCAAACCTCCCTTTCATCATCAACTACTAAAAAACGGGGCTTATTGGACATATTCGACTGCCTCCTTGGGACAATTAATTGAAAATGGCTGTTTGGAGTGCTGGCCTTAGCTCACGCGCGTTCGCACAGACAAGTTTACGGTACGACTGCAGGCTACGGCTGGCTTCCCGGCAGAGCTCACCTCCAT
>DLUO01000162.1:0-754 GCA_003444595.1 Bacillota bacterium | reverse complement strand
GGCAGACGTCCATGTCTGCCGGGCTATCTCAATCCCTCGCTTCGCTGAACCTGTAGGGCTCAAGCTGCACATTCCGCTCGCTACAACCTTGCGCCGCCCTGGGGGCCGCACGGGATCTAAACGTCGACTTACTTGACCAATTTTCATCTATGGTTTTAAGTCCGCTGCCGGTGACGGACATCCGTGCCCGCCGGTCCCACTCCAACCTTTTTGTGCCGGCAAAACGGCGGGTGTTTGGTTAATTAGGTTTATTGGTAGAACCGACGGTCTCCCCCGCCGGCTCTTCTGAAACCGAAGCGCTAACAGGAAGAATAAGGCTGAAGATGCTCCCCTGGCCGGGAGTGCTTTCCGCGTTGATAAAACCCCTGTGGGATTGTGCAATCCCCAGGCTTACTGAAAGCCCCATACCCGTTCCTTTGCCCACTTTTTTTGAGGTAAAGAAGGGATTGAAAATACTGGGGATTTTTTCGGGCTCGATTCCGCACCCATTGTCAATTATGTCAACGGCAACGAATTTTCCGGGTTGGGCTCTGGTTCGTACGATTATTTTACCTTTTTCCTGCGAATCGTTGTCCATATACTTTTCTTCGATGGCATCCTTGGCGTTAAGCAGCAGGTTAATCAATATTTGCTCCAATCCTTGCGGGTTTCCCAGAACGGTTGGTAGAGATGGAGATAGCTCTTGGACAATGTCGATCTTATTTTTTTCAATTTGATAGGCAATGAGTCCCAAGCCCTTTTCGACAATCTGGTT
>DLUO01000196.1 GCA_003444595.1 Bacillota bacterium | reverse complement strand
CCGGCAGCCGGTGTTATGCAGGGAGCGCCCGATGGAAAGTTTAAGCCCCAGGTCGATGATTACAACGTGCGGGCCTTCGTTTTCCCAGGTATATGGCTCCGGTGTCGTCACCTCCGGGATAAAATCAAGCTCGGAGATGGCGGGGAGCTTTTTTACTTTCTCCAGGAGCTTCTCCAGGGGCGTATCTTCAGTAGTAATTATCCCCCGCATGCTGCCTTTTTCTCTGAGCCGCCTAGTTAAAGCCCTCGTATCGATATCATCCATGGCGATAATGTTGTTTGCTGTCAAATACTCTTCTACCGTCATCACGGAGCGCCAGTTGCTGGGCGTTTGGCAGAATTCGCGGGCAATAAAGCCCCTTAAAAAGGGGCGCCGGGACTCGAAATCATCCTTGTTTATACCATAATTACCGATAAGGGGAAAAGTCATTGTTAAGATGTGGCCGCAGCAGGAAGGATCAGTCAAAATCTCCTGGTAACCTGTCATACTGGTGTTAAAAACAACTTCGCCCCAGGCTTCTCCCCGGGCGCCGCGGGAACTGCCTTTGAACAGGGAACCGTCTTCCAAAACGAGCCTGGCTTCCATAAGTTTACCTCCTCTGTATCGCAGGAGCAGTATTTACAGAGTATAAATCCTGCTCCAAGCAAATCCGTGACGGCATAAAAAAACCTCCGCGGCCGGATGGGCCCAAGGAGGTTAAAAGCCACCTTTAAATTAAGCAAGCAACCTGTTAAACTCCTTTCCAGCCTCTCCGGACTGGTTTAAAGGAACTTTTTACTTCCGACTTATTTTAACAGTTGCTACTGGAGATGTCAATAATAAAAAAGAGGTTTATAATAGAAATATGACCATATTAAAAACTATTTCCTGCAGGGAAATTTTGTGCTATCATCAAGTATGACAAGGCGGGAAGGTTCGGAGTAATGAATCGCAATTACAACAGGTGGTTTTTAACCCCGGTTAAAAAAACAATCATCAAATATGGGATGCTAAGTGAAGGGGATCGGCTGGCCCTTGGAGTTTCGGGAGGGAAAGACAGCAGCGCCCTTCTTTACATTATGTCCCTGGTCCGGTCACATGCACCTTTTCCTTTTTCCATGCAGGCGATTTTTGTCGATCTGGGATGGGAAATGGATATCACCCCTTTGGAAGGCTTGTGTTCAAGACTGGGGATACCCTTTCACGTGGAGAAAACCAGGATAGCTAAGATTGTCTTCGAGCTGCGCCGGGAGAAGAATCCCTGTTCACTGTGTGCCAAGCTTAGGCGTGGCGCTTTACACAAAGCAGCCAGGGAGTTGGGTTGCAACCGTGTGGCTTTGGGGCATCATCTTGATGATGTCATCCAGACCTTCTTCCTTAATTTAATATATACCGGAAAAATGGAGACATTTAAACCGCACACCTACCTGAGCCGGCAGGATCTCTATCTGATCAGGCCATTGACTTCCATTACCCAGAGCACAGTATCCTCCCTTGTCCGGTTGGAAAACTTACCGGTTATTGAGAACCCCTGCCCTGTATCGGGTAAAACTAAAAGGCAGGAAATGGGAGAAATAACGAAGTATATTACCTCTCGTTACCCGTCATTCTACCAAAGGTTTTTAACTTCTCTGGAAAAGAGCGGTATATGGCCCGCCTATCCCTTTATTTTCGAGGAAGCCGGGGAAGATAAGAGCAATCATTAACAGAAAATGCTACAACCAAAGAAAGGAGATATCCAGAATGGACGCTGCAAGCCTGTGCCGCGATATTATCAACTGGTTGCGGGAAAAAGTGATTTCTTCAGGAGGCCGGGGTACCATATTTGGGTTAAGCGGGGGGATCGATTCGGCTGTGGTGGCGGTTTTGTGCCGAAAAGCCTTCCCCGAGAACAGCCTGGGGGTAATTATGCCGTGTTACAGCCCGGAAACAGAACGGTCGCATGCCGAACTGGTCGCGAAAAAATTCAGCATACCCTGTAAAACAATTAGCCTGGACCGCGTCTTCGACGAGATGCTTCTGGCGCTGGAAAACAAAAAGGCAGATGAAACCGGGATAAGCCTGGCGGCAGCCAATTTAAAACCCCGCCTGCGCATGAGCGTTCTCTATTATCTTGCCGCCCAGCATTCCTATCGGGTAATCGGAACCGGCAACAAAAGCGAGATTAGTATCGGCTATTTTACCAAGTACGGCGATGCAGGTGTTGATTTTGAACCGATCGGCGATCTCTTAAAGGAAGAGGTCTGTGAGCTAGCCGCTTACCTGGAGATACCCCGTGAGATAATCGAAAGAAAACCCACAGCAGGGCTGTGGGAGGGCCAAAGCGACGAAGATGAGCTTGGTTTCTCGTATATGGAGTTGGACAGCTATCTAAAGGGCGGGAAAGTGAATCCCGCTGTAGCAGCAAAAATTAAAGCGATGCAGCAGGCCAGCCAACACAAATGTAACATGCCTCCGGTGTTTACCAGAAGGACCTGAGCTCCGCACACTGTTTTTCCGGATATACCACCGCAAAGGGCTCCTGCAGGATCATTTGCACTGCGTTAATATCAGACGGCCTGTGAACCAGGTTTAAATAAAGCCTGGGTATGAGACGCAGGTGCAGTGAAAAATATTGCTCCGTGCCTGCAGGGGCGAAAAAGAGCCCCATGTTAAAGCTATATATATTGAGGGATAAAAAGTAGCTGAAGAGGCGCTCCAGGCCGCTTACCAGTTCATCAACTACCGTTTCATCAACATCGAAGATGGTATGGACATCTGGAAAGATGCCCAGAAACTCTCCCATTACGCCCAGCGGCGCAAAAGAGATAAGCCAGCAGCTTCTCTCCAGTTCGCCGATGAACCTCTGGCCTTTCTCTTTTTCCACACGGCAGATCTCCTTCCAGTAGCTTTGACGGTGAGCCTGGTAGTAGCGCCGGCTGTTTTCCAGAGCTTTCCTGAAAAGATTCCCCGGAGCATCGCTGATGATGGGCTGCTGGTGAGGGTGGACTATACCACCTCCAGAAGGAGGCATGTAATTCCACATGATGGCATAATAGGGCAGTTGGTATTTCTTGGCAGCGATAATCCGGAAAAATTCCAGTCCGGCCTCGAAAGCGTCTTTTAAAAGGCGGGGAGACAGCTTCTCCAAGGGCACCACATGGTCGCGGCTCATTACTGCCAGAGCGCTGAACTGGTCATATGGGGCGATATTAGGGAGAAGTGTCGTCTCACCCCTATGCAGTCGCCCCTCCGGCAGATGCTCCGGCGGAAAACGTGGCGTTATCTTTTCGATATTCGGAGGGCAGAAAGGACAGCGACTGTGGTTTTCGGGAGTGTCCCAGGAGGAGAAATCTTCTTTTTGCGGTTTAATCATGCCGAAATGGGCCAGCCTGCTGCTTTCCCCAGTGAGGGGATCAAAGCGAATCTCGGTCTCTATCTCTTTCCGATTAAAATTGTCGCGTGGGTCCATTATCGTTGTGGTTAACACCTTGGTTTTAAATTCAATCATGAGCATTGGCACCCTTTCCCATATGAAATTGTTTAGGTATGCAACAAATGAATCAACCCACCATAGATATTTTAGCAAATCTGAGCGGCTGCGGCAATTATTTACACTGTCTTGACCTTCTTAATGAAGACAGGGAATTCTTTTCGGGTATGCAAAGCAAAAAACGTCTTGGCGAAATTATTGAAATTGCTGATAAAGAGTTAACTTATGAACAAAAAGCTCTATGTTTTTTAAAACTTATAAAGGAGACAGAAAAATAATTTTATGAAACAACCGCAAACATTTTACAGCAGAAGAAAAAATGGGACAAAAACAAGTTCTTTTGGAACACCGGGAAGAATAAATCATGACGCTTCCAGCTTTTATAAAAGCAGGCTTTATGAGGGTTTAAACCAGGAGAAAAACGTAAAATATATAGAAAACCCTATAGATCCTGGAAATATTAATAAAATTTTTTGCAAGAGCAGTGAAGTAATGGCAGAACTCCCGGACAACAGCGTCCACTTGATGGTTACCTCACCTCCTTATAATGTCGGTAAGGACTATGATGATAATTTATCACTCGAAGAGTATCTAAATTTACTAAAAAGAATCTTCCAGGAAACTTACAGGGTTTTGGTTCCCGGAGGCAGAGCTTGCATCAATGTTGCCAACCTGGGAAGAAAACCATATATTCCACTGCACAGCTATATTATTGAAGATATGCATGCTATCGGCTTTTTAATGCGGGGAGAAATAATCTGGAACAAAGGTTCGAGCGCCAGCCCTTCCACTGCCTGGGGAACATGGCTATTAGCAAACAATCCTGTGCTTAGAGATGTACATGAGTATATTTTAGTTTTTTGCAAAGAAACTTTTTCACGCAGGAATCCAAATAAAAGAAAAAGTACGATTGCCAAGGAAGAGTTTCTGGAATTTACGAAAAGCGTCTGGACTTTCCCGGCAGAACGTGCCGGGAAAGTAGGGCACCCGGCGCCTTTTCCGGTTGAATTGCCTTATCGTGCTATTCAATTATACACTTTTGAGGGAGAAGTTGTCCTTGATCCTTTTGCAGGAGCAGGGACAACCTGTATTGCCGCCCTGAAAACAAAAAGAAAGTATGTTGCCTATGAAATTAATAAACACTATTGTGAGCTAGCGGAAAGGAGAATAGAAGAATTTTTACAGGAACAAATAACGCTAACGAGCTTTTGTGAACCTGTGTGAAATTTACTTATTGTCAGCTATTGCTCGTTGTGTTAAAATGTAAGCTACGAAATAACCTTTTTTAAAGAAATCGCCTTAAACAGGCGTCTTTTTTTGGCAGTCCTTGTTCTGTGGTCTTGCAATTCACGTCTTACTGTGATAATAAATAAATATCTCGTAGCGAAAGCAACAAGTAAGGGCTGTGAAGGGCCTGAACTTTTTATATAAAACTTGTAACTTTAATGTCCTGTTAAATAAAAGGAGGTTAGCATAATAAGTGTACAAGTGGGAGAAAATAGACAACAATAAAGTCCTTCTGGAGATCGAGGTCCCCAGTG
>DLUO01000005.1 GCA_003444595.1 Bacillota bacterium | reverse complement strand
GTCGGGACTTTGCCTCCGGCTTCCTTCAGATTCCACCTCGCGATGGACACCCTTGCCTTCGGCTAGTGGTTCCCACTGCCAGGCCCACAGCGGACTTTCACCGCCAAGCTATCGCCCATGCCGGGCGCACATAAAATAAGAGGCGCTCAAGTAACCAGGCGCCTCTTTAAAATACCATCCCCTGTGCAAGCAAATACAGCTAGTATTTAAACTTTTTCAACTCTTCATAAAGGACCCCGGAGGCGTTCTCCAGTTCTCCGGTAGCCGCAGCGATCTCCTCGATGGCAGCCGACTGTTCCTGTGTATAGGCCGCTACCTCCTCACTGGAGGCGCTGAGCTCCTGCGTGGAGGAGGCCACCTCCTCAATCCTCGCTATTAATTTATGAACGGAGTCAACAATCTCTCCAAATTTATCTGCGGACCTGGACATAGCTTCCCGGCCTGATTCCAGGGCGGCAGCACTTCTTTCCATTCCCGCTACAGCAGAAACCGCATCCTTCTGCGTATCGCTGATAAGATGTGCAACCTCTTCTGCCGAAGCGGAACAGCGTTCAGCAAGCTTGCGTACCTCATCGGCCACTACGGCAAAGCCTCGTCCGTATTCACCGGCCCGTGCCGCCTCAATTGCTGCGTTCAGAGCTAAGAGGTTGGTCTGTTCCGCTATTTCGTTAATAACCTTAATGATTTCGCCAATTGCCGTCGAACGCTGCCCCAGCTTATCAATGGTTTCTTTTAATTCCTGGAAACTTCCCTCAATAGCGTGCATCTGTTCCAGAGACGCTTCCATTTCCATTTGACCGGAGGAGGCCTTTTCGGCTGTTTCGGAGGCTTCGCTGGACATCACCTGGGAGTGGGTACTGAGCATTCCGGTGGAGGAAGCAACCTGGTTGGTGGAACCGGCAACGTCCTGAACGGAGGCGCTGATGTTATCCGCATTTTCGGACACTTCCCTGGAAAGATTTTCCACCGTGCCAGCGAGTTCGCCAATTCTGGAAAAGAAGCCCCGTAGACTCTCTATCATTTTGGCTACGGCCTGCCCCATCAGACCGACCTCATCTCTGCCATATTTTTTAACCGTGAGAGTGAAATCTCCTGCGGCCACAGCGCTGAACACAGCGGAAAGATCTGTTAAAGGACCTATGATCCTGTTGGCAAAGAGGACCGAGACAACAACACTAATAATGATGGCAATGGCCAGGATGCCCAATGCTATACTCCTGTCCTGATTTTGCCGGACATCGTAGGGAAGAGTGGGAGTCCCGGCAAAGAGCATACCAATAATATTCTCTCCAGCATCGCATATGGCGGCGTAAGAACCGTATATACTGTTACCGCCTACTATCTCCAGGCGGCCGGACCAGCGTTCTCCCTGATTCAGGACTTTTTCCAGGACCTCGGGGTGGTCGATAGTTGTACCTACGGCACGATTGCCTGCGTCATCGAAAATAGTCGTGGCGATACGTTCATTGTCTTTAAAAACTGTAAAATCGACCCCGACACGCTCCTTCATCTGATCGAGATAAAAATTGTCGATAGGGCGCCCTATCTCAATAATCCCTGCAAAAGTGGTCTTGTAGCTGGAGACAGGGCCGGCGGCGTATAACACCAGCCCGTCGTCTCCGATTTCGAAGCCATGTACAAGCCTCCCGGAGCCCAGCCCTAGGGACTGTTTCAAAAGTGGTCTGCTGCTACCGTCACTACCGACGCTCTTCGGATCGTGGACACTGGCTAAGACCCGCAGTTGCGGATCGCTTACTTGCATGTGCGTCACTCCGTAAGTTTCTTTAAAAAGGCTGTACGTTGGACTCAGTTCATCTCTAAGATCTTTGCCGCTTTCCTCGTTTAAAGCATCCATCAATTCGTATTTCATGGAGCTGCATAATGATTTCATAAGCATCTCCTGTTCTTCCAACAACAGTTGGAAAGCAGTAAGCTTGTCATCGATATCTTTAAGGGCCTGCTCTTCAACAAAGTGTGCGCTTCGGAAATTTAGGACTAGCGTAATCATAATACAAAAAACCGCAATCATTCCGATCATACAAAAAAGCAGCTTCTTTCTCATGCCGAATTTAACTCTGTTTTTTCCTACTTTCACTTTTTCTTCCTTCGTTTGAGCTTCTTTCGGTTTTCTTTCTTTTACTCTCTTTTTAAGAAGCATTCAATGTTCCCTCCTGGTGTTCAATGATTCGGCGTTTCATATAAAAACAGCCTGTCCCTTGAACGGCATCATAACAAGCGGCTGCTCTTCTCTTTAATTATCGGTAAAAAATTAGCTACATTAAGCTTTATATTGGAGATTTATGAAGAATTATGGCAGTATTTTCTGGCGGTTTGTTAAAACAGGCGCAAATAAATCGCCTTTTTTCTGCAGCCGGTATAGTATATTTTTTATCCCAAAAGATGAAGGCAGGAAAGAGCACGCCTCTATTTCGGACCATTCCAGTGGGGCTGAAACAGGAGCTCCTGGGAGAGGACGGGGCGAGTAGGGAGCAACAAGGGTTTTGCCCTGCGCATTCTGCAGGTAATCAAGATAAATTTTAGCCCCACGGGCTGAAACCTTTCTTTCCAGGGTAGTGATCGCCGGAAAAAGTCTATTAAGCTCTTTAAAAATTTCCTCACAAAATTTCCTGACAACTTCATAGCTGTAGACGGGATACAGCGGCAGGTAGACCTGGATCCCACGAGAACCGGATGTTTTGGGATAACCTTTATACCCTTTCTTTTTAAGCAGGCCGTAAAGGGCAAAAGCAACGGTGCAGACCTGCGAAAAAGCAACTCCTTCCATGGGATCCAGATCGAAAACGGCAAAGTCAGGATTTTCCAGGGAGTTTACAGAAGAAAGCCATTGATGAATCTCCAGGCAGGCCTGGTTTCCCAACCATGTTAAAGATTCCGGACCGGTAGCCAGGATATAGCGGGTAACTTTATCTGCACTATGCTTAAAGGTAACTGTTTTGATCCAGGACGGAGCTCCCTGGGGGCAATTTTTTTGGAAGAAGCCCTTTTCGTTAATTCCCCCCGGGAAGCGCTGGAACACCAGGAAACGATTCTTTAAGTGCGGCAGCATATAGGGAGATACTTCCAGGTAGTACTTTATCAACCTGTATTTGTCAATTCCTTCACCAGGCCAGAGCTCTTTCCTTAAGTTGGTCAACGTGACCGGCCTTTTATTTATTTCTAAAGTGGGAGCCATGGGCAAAACTCCTTAATATAAAAGTAATGGAGCAGCGATTGCTGTGGG
>DLUO01000119.1 GCA_003444595.1 Bacillota bacterium | reverse complement strand
GAGCCCCAACCTTCGCCACCCCTAATTCTAACATATTTTCGTACTACTCTTCCGGCTCCGGCTGTTGGATAATTTCTTTTACTCTTCGCTCGAATCTATGACGCGGCAAAAGAACACTGCGGCCACATTTCAAACATTTGATACGAAAATCCATCCCGACCCTGATAACACGCCATAGGTCTCCGCCGCAAGGGTGATTTTTTCTCATTCTAACGATTTGCCCGATTTTATACATAAGAGATAATCTCCTTACGACACAATCTATCTTTCTTCCCAGTGGAAAACGACAAGAATGAGGCGGAGAAGTACTCCGCCCCACCGGATCAGCAGTCGTCCATGCGCCGGCAACGGCATCAGTATATAATAGCTCTACGTTTTTTACAACAATCTACTTAAAATTCTTTCAATTTGCATATATCTTTTAAACTGGAAATTACAGCATCATATACTTCATCTATTTGTTTTGAACCATTTATATTGATAACCGGGTATTTGCCTCGGTAATAATCAAACATAGGCAGCGTTTGCTTTTTATAGATAGCAAAACGTTCCTTGACGGTATCAATGCTGTCATCGCTTCTCTGGTAAAGTTCTCCACTGCAATGATCACAAATATTGCGAACCTGTGGGGGGTTAAATCTGATATGATAAGTTGCCCCACAGTTACGGCAGACTCTTCTCCCGGTAAGCCGGGCTATTAGAGCATCCTCATCAGCATCAATGCAAATAACAGCATCAATTTTCATATCAAGTTCCCGCAGAACCTCATCCAGAGCCTCAGCTTGGTTCACTGTCCGGGGAAAACCGTCCAAAAAAGCGCCTTCCTTGCAGTCCGGACGGGATAATCTTTCTTTAACTATACCTACCACAATTTCGTCAGGAACGAGATGGCCTTTATCCATATATTCTTTTGCTTTTTTGCCCATCTCTGTCCCTTCTTTTACGGCGCTGCGGAAAATATCGCCGGTAGAAATATGGGGCAAAGCAAACTCTTTTGCCAGTCTCTCTGCCTGGGTACCTTTACCGGCGCAAGGAGGCCCCATTATTATAACAAACATCTTTAAATTCCTCCTTAATTTTAGAGGCCTGAGGTCCTATATCTGCTCATCCTTATCTTTATCAATTATCTTTTCTCTGCCTCTAAACAAAATCCTGCACTAAATACACATATTTTTGTGTAACAAAGTACATACTGAAAAAGCAATATGAATTGGATATTGGAATATTTCCTGGCAGGACACCGGCGGCAGAGATAGAGGTGAGTTTGCCTGGCGGCCTGCAGTTGACCCTAAACCTGTCTGCGCAAACGCATGAGCCATGCTCTGCATTCCTTTCAACTCTATTTTGTAGAAAAAGGAGTTAATATATATGTATTCTTTAACAAGCCAAATTAATATTATACCTTCAGGATCATCATTAACAACAATTAATCCCCATGAGCCTGCATCTTTAAGCATGTTTGTCAATGTTCTGGCTGAATTGTTAAACGAATTAAGGCATAACTACTCCCAACTGATAATCCTTTGTATAGGAAGCGATCGCTCTACTGGAGATTCACTTGGGCCACTGGTGGGGAGCATGTTGGAAGAGTTGCAGCTTGGCAATGCTGTTGTGATGGGAACGCTTACTCAACCTGTTCATGCACTTAATCTTGCCAAGACAAGATTATCGATAAAAGAAAACTATGACTCTGCTGCTATTCTGGCTGTCGATGCCGGCCTGGGCCAGCGGGATAAAATCGGAACAATCGAAATTGGGAAGGGAAGCCTCAAGCCTGGTGCTGCTGTAAAAAAAAGAATTCCTCCCATCGGGGACATTTATATTACTGGCATAGTAAACGTTGGAGGTTTTATGGAGTTAATGGTTTTACAGACTACGAGCTTGGGCACTGTATTTCACCTGGCGCGTTTTATTGGCTGGGGGATATACCTGGCTCTTGCCATGAACGATTGGCTTCCGCCGAATAAAGCAGATATGCAAGGCACCGACACAGCTTCACAGTTAGTTTAAACAATGTAAAGCGTGACAGCGATCACCTGCTACTTTTTTTATTTCCTTGAAAACCCTCTGCTTTCTTGGAACCTTTGCCCTCTAAAAGTCTAACAGAATTCGTTTCCGCCTTTGTTCTTTCTTCTTTTTTTTCCATCTGGCAATTCCCTCTAAAAAAAGCACCTTCTTCCACTGATAATACTGCTGCCGAAACATCTCCTAGCATAACACCGCTGGAGCGAATATCAAATTTATTCCCTGCCGTAATCTTTCCTTCCAACCTGCCGGCCAGAGTAATATTGGAACATTTTACATTGGCTTTGATTACGGCACTTTCCCCCACAATAATATCACTTTGCGTAATTATTTCTCCCTCGTAATTACCTTCAATCCTTATAATACCTTTGGCTTCAAGAGTGCCTTTCATAGAAGTTTCTTTTCCAATAAGTGTATCAATTTTTTTTGTCTCAATATTTATTGTCTTCTTAAGCACACTTTCACCCTTCCTATCAAGGCAAGTAAGCTCTGGGATTAACAGCAACACCTTTTTTATGTACTTCATAATGAAGATGAACACCCGTACTGTATCCGGTACTTCCCATATAACCTATAACCTGACCTTTTTGTACGGAATTTCCTAAATGCACATTAAAATTTTTCAAATGGGCATAAACAGTGGTAAATCCGTAACCGTGATCAATAATTATTGTATTGCCAAAACCGATGCGATACGAGGCTAAAACTACTTCTCCTTCTGCCGTAGCCAGAATTGGAGTACCTCTCGGCCCTGCTATATCTATGCCAAAATGAAATTCTTTTCTCCTTGATAAAGGTGAATTACGGGGGCCGAATTCTGAAGTCACTTTCCCCCTGGCAGGCCAAATAGAAGGAGTTGCCGCCATTTGTTTCCGGTATTCTTCTATGCTCTCTTTTAGTTGCAGAAGTTCTTGATTTTTTTCAGGAATAGCCTCCCGCAAATGCGAAACATTTAGCACGGCTCTGTCAAAAACTTGATTATTTCCGCGACTCGGCAAAGCTCTTACATTTTCATGGAAAGCCAGAAGGGTTGGAGGCTCACTTTTTTCCCCCGGAGGAGGAAACTCAATCAATGTGCAAATTTCTCTGCTTAAACTATCAATTTGTTCCACTTTTTGCCTTAAATCCTCTGTTTCCTGGGCCAATACGTCTAGTTGCCCGGTTAAGGCACGATTTTCTTCTCGCAAATGGGAGATTTCCTCCGCATCTCCCTTTAATACCCGGTAAGATTTAATCCATACAAAAGAGAGCAGTAAACCGATTAACAAAATAACACTCAAAATCTGGAGAAGATATAAAGGGATACGAATACTAATAATAGACTCCTCTGTATGGGGGATAATCATTATCGTGAATAAGCGTTTGTTCTTTTTAAACTGCACCCTGCTATCCCGGTTTCCTTAGCTCGCAGGATTCGCCACCTTGGAGAAATATTCAGGTAATAATCAATAAATGCTTATAATCAATCTAGGCTTACTCCTAGTTAAACGACGCTATCTGCTCTCGATAAATAGTGCTTAACTGGCCCCAATCTTCCCTCTGGACAAATTTATCCATAAACAACTTGATACTTTAATTTTTTTCTCCAGGCAACTCCTCCGGCATTTATTGCCATACGCTAACGAAAACGCAGGTTTTCACCTGCCTTCCAGAGCGGTTGTCTCCATTTATACCTGTCTGCTGCTTGTTATTTTGAGTGAGATATAAATTTCTCCATAGCTTCCAATTTTCCTTCTTTAATTTATAGAAAAAAGAAAAAAATAAAAAATTAACGCCGCGGGAGGCTGCGGGCAGTACGTAATTGTGCCAAAATGTTTCACGTGAAACATCAACTTTCAGGTTCTTTCAACAATATTTCCGTCAATCTTTCAAGATCTTCATCACTATAAAAGTACAGCTCAATTCTTCCTTCTTTCTTGTCACGTTTTATTTTAACCTTGGTGCCGTATGTTTTTCTTATTTTTTCCTCAATCTCTTTCATGAATAATAATTTCATTTCATTTTCTTCGCTATTTTCCTTATCCGTCATCTCCTCCCCTTTAGCTTCTCTTTTCAAATTTTTTACCATATTTTCTACCTGTCTTGCTGTTAGCTTGTTGTCTAAAATCTTCATAGCCAGAAAGCGGCGCTGTTCCGGATTGCTTATAGAAAGTAGAGGGCGCACTTGCCCAGGGGTCAATTTTCCGTCAGACAAATAATTTTTAATTTCTTCATCCAAAGTCAAAAGCCGCATTGTATTTGCAATTGATGATCGGCTGCGGCCAATTTTTCTGGCCAGTTCTTCTTGACTAAAGTTAAATTCCTCCAGCAGCCGCTTATAGGCAGTTGCTTCTTCAATAGGATTCAGATCCTCCCTCTGCAGGTTTTCTACAAGTGCAATTTCAAGCAATTCTTTGGGGCTGTATTCTTTGACAATAGCGGGAATTGTTTTTAACCCAGCCATTTGTGCTGCCTTGTAGCGCCGTTCGCCGGCGACCAAAATATATCGTTCCTTATCCTTATGTACGAGGACTGGTTGAATGACGCCGTAGGTTTTGATTGTGTTTGCCATTTCAGCCAGTTTCTCTTCTGAAAAATCCTTTCGGGGCTGTTGCGGATTAGGCACTAATTTTTCCAGTGGTATTTCAGTTACTCCTTTTTCCTTTACATCAATAGGGTCGATTTTAAATTCTGGTATTAACGCCCCCAGGCCTTTCCCCAATCTTTGCTTGCCCGGTGTCTGTTTGCTCACCTTAAAAGAACCTCCTCAGCCAGGTTTTTATATACTTCAGCTCCTTTACTCCTGGGGTCATAGTCAATAATGGATTCTCCATAACTTGGGGCCTCACTTAGCCTTACATTGCGTGGGATAACGGAATCAAAAACCAAATTTCCGAAATAATTTCGTACCTCCTCTGCTACTTGAGAAGAAAGGTTTGTCCTAGCATCATACATGGTTAAAAGAACGCCGCCGATTTTTAATGCGCTGTTTAAATGCTTTTTTACAAGATTTATAGTATTGACAAGCTGGCCCAAGCCTTCCAGAGCATAGTATTCGCATTGTATGGGAATTAAAATATAATCAGCTGCCGTTAAGGCATTTAAAGTAAGCAAACCTAGAGATGGTGGACAATCGATAATAATAAATTTAAATTTCTTCTTTACAGGCTCAAGGACAGTCTTTAACCGTACTTCCCGAGAGATAGTAGGTACCAGTTCTATTTCGGCACCAGCAAGTTGAATGGTCGCCGGAATAACATAAAGTGTTTCTTGCTTGCTTTTGTAAATAACCTTTTCCACGGGTATTTCGTTAATAAGCGTATCATAAATACATGTTTTAATCATTTTTTTATCAATACCAATACCGCTGCTGGCGTTGCCCTGGGGATCTATATCCAACAGCAGAACATTATGCCCCAGGTCGGCCAGGCAGGCGCTTAAATTAACGGCGGTTGTAGTTTTTCCTACGCCCCCCTTTTGATTAGCAATAGCGATAACACCTTCCATTTTGTCACCCCGTAGTATTTTATGATCATGCCATCTCTTATATATTCGTTAGCTATAAAAACAGTTCCTTCTGAAAAAAAGGCCAAAAAATAAGGCGGCAAATAAAAACCGGATTTTGATCCGGTTGCTTTACATTGGGGATTAGTTGTTATTTCAGTGTTTATGTTTGTTTTTTCGGAAGGCGTATACGTATTTCAAAATAATTGTCTTCATCAACCTCATCCACTTGTGGAGTTAAACCAGCCCTGCGAATAATATTTATAGCCTGCCTTATGGTATTTAAAAATATCCGCAAATCTCTAATTACTACTTTACGCTGATTACTGGAGCCTCCGTCCTTTTTTGCCTCTTTTTTAGCCAACTCATTGATCAGTTTCTCGGTTTCTTTAACATTTAGATCCATTTTCAATATATAGGAGACTGCTTCCTGCTGCTTTTCCTCAGAATTTAATTTCAGCAGTGCTCTGGCATGCCGTTCGGAAAGGTTGCCCTGTTTAATTATCTCCTTTATATTATCCGGCAGCTTTAAAAGTCTTAGTTTGTTGGCAATTGTAGATTGACTTTTTCCCAATCTCTGTGCCAAAACTTCCTGTGTCAGGTCAAATTCATCGATAAGTCTTTTGTACCCCTGTGCCTCTTCCATAAAGTTAAGATCTTCCCTTTGCAGGTTTTCGATCAGCGCTACCGCTGCCATCGAGCTTCCCTTGTATTCTCTGATTATAGCAGGGATTTCCGTCCATCCTAATGCATTGCAAGCCATAAACCTTCTTTCGCCGGCAATTATACAGTAGCCTTCTTTATCAGGCGTCAAAATTATAGGCTGCAGTAAACCATACGTCTTAATGGATTGAGCAAGCTCCATAATTTTTTCTTCTTCAAAAATTTTTCTAGGTTGATATGGATTGGAGTGAATTAGTCTCATATCAATATTCCGTATCTCTTCTTTTTGATGCTCTCTTTTTTCCAGTCTTATTTTTCCCCAAGGCTCTTTCATAATAATTCACTCCCTGTTATGTTCTTCAGAATATCTAAATGAATGCTAGAAAGTGATATTTTAATTTTCATTATTTCTATAATTTGTGATTTGATGTAATTATTCGACATCAGTTATTTTATTCCTGCTAACTTTTTTATTTTTTTATTAATGGCCTTTTCTGTGGGATTCCTGCTTTTCTTGGAAAACGCTCATTTGTTGCCGTTACTTTTTTAAATATCAATATACTTCTATTTTTTCTGCTCCTTGGCAGCATGTAGTCAATTATCTCCACCAGTGTTCCCCCACAGTACGTTAATATTTCTTCCGCCTCAGCTAACTCCTTATTAAAATTTGGACCCTTAAAAGCCCAAAAATATCCGCCAATTTTAACAAGGGGCATAGCTATTTCAATTAATATAGCAAGCGGTGCAACGGCCCTGGCTGTAACCCAGGAATACTTTTCTCTTCCCTCTCCTTTTCCCAGGTCCTCGGCTCTAAACTGCAATAAGGTTACATCATGGAGTTGCAACTTCTTCAGAAGCATTGTTAAAAAATGAATCTTTTTGCCTGAGGCTTCCAGTAAAAACAGCTTTAAGGTGGGTTGAAGTATTTTTATGGGCACACCGGGGAAACCTGCTCCGCTTCCCAGATCCAGAAGTTCATCTCCGGTCATCCTTCTGCCTTTAGAGAGCCCTGCCAGCGAATCAATAAAATGTTCCTCCAGGACAGCCTCTGGGTCAATGATTGACGTTAAGTTATACTTACTATTTTCCTGCTTAAGAAATTGATAGTAATCGAGTAAAAGAGAGGCCTGCTCCTCCTGTAGATCAATATCCCAATAAGCAGCGGCGCTTAAAATGTCACCTATGCACAGTTCATTTTTTCCTGTCATAAAGCTATCCCGCTTTAAATGATAGTTTATTTCCCGATACAGAATCTCTGAAATATATTGTCCAGTACATCTTCGGCTGTGTCTTCACCGAGCAATTGTCCCAGGCACTGCTGTACCTGCCTGAGATCGATACTGATGATATCAAGGGGATAATTTTCTTCCAGAGCTCTCACAGCGTCCTGCATGCTCTTTCTGGCCCTGGAGAGTAGCTCTCCGTGCCTGGTCTCCATAAATAGAGCTCCTCCTTCTTCATCCATCAGTTCCCCGGAAAAAACCTTCTCCATAATAGCCTCTTCAAGTTGTTCCAATCCTTCTCCGGTTACCAGAGACGTTTCTATCACCTTTTGACTGCAAAATTCCTTCTTTATCATTTCAATATTCAATTCTTTTTTCAAATCTATCTTGTTAAGGACATAGATAACGTTGCCTCTGTTTTCAGGAGGTATTTGCTCGTAAATCCATCTGTCTTCAGTGGTTAAACCGGTAGCGGCATCGATCAAGAATAAGAGCAAATCCGCGTCCTTCATGGCCTTTTTAGATATCTCTATGCCGATTTTTTCCACTTTATCGCCATTTTTGCGCAACCCGGCCGTGTCAATTAGCTTTAAAGGGACACCGCCGATATTAATATATTCGATTAAAATATCCCTGGTTGTACCTGGTATTTCAGTAACAATAGCCCTATCTTCCCTGATAAGATAGTTGTAAAGAGAGGATTTGCCAACATTTGGCTTTCCCGTAATAACGGTTTTTAATCCTTCTTGAAGAATTACGCCTCTTTCTTTCTTTTTCAGTAAAAGCTCAATCCGTTCTTTTAAGTGCTTAATTCTTTGGCTAATATTTTGATAATTTTCGTTTTGCAAATCCGGTTCCTCATGAGAAAAATCAACATCCACCTCTATTTCAGCAAGTATGTTGATAATAGCATCGCGAATTTTCACTATTTCGCCTGAAAGGGCTCCTTTAAGGCTTTGTATGGCTGATTTCAAAGCCTTATCTGTTTTAGCACGAATGATTGACAAAACACTTTCCGCCTGGAGAAGATCTATTCGACCGTTTAGATATGCTCTTTTAGTAAATTCTCCCGGTTCAGCCAGTCTTGCTCCCTTTTTGATAATCAGCTTTAAAATATTTCTTAAAGGAACAATACCTCCATGGGCATTAATCTCTACAATATCTTCCCGCGTATATGTATAGGGCGCCTTCATAAAGCTAATCAATACTTCGTCAATTTCTTTTCCTTCTTCGTCAACTATATATCCATAATAAAGCTTCTTGTCTACAGGACTGGAAAGCTTTTTTCGTTCCGCTTTTCTTTTACCTCTAGCGGCAGCAAATACTTCCAACGCAATCTTAAAGGCTTCCGGACCGCTCATGCGGACGATGCCGATACCGCCTTCACCCGGCGGAGTGGAGATAGCCACAATGGTTTCCTTTTCGCTCTGCATAGATTTTATGGCCTCAACTTTCTTTTTCTAAAAGTTATAAAAAACCGCATAGCCCTAAGACAATGCGGCTTCATTTTTTATCACGTTCATCAAATAAAAAATCACTAAGTATAGCAACTTTCCGTTCGTCACCCGGTTTCTTTTATTAGCATTTTTTAACGCGGTGAAATTACAACTTTACGATACGGTTCTTCTCCATGGCTGGAGGTAAT
>DLUO01000053.1:11347-26918 GCA_003444595.1 Bacillota bacterium | reverse complement strand
CCTCTGCACCCGTATACGCGGGGGTTGCTGGCTTCGCTCCCCGAACACGGCCTGCATCCCATTCCCGGATACAGCCCCGGTTTAATGGATGTGCCTGCCGGATGCAAATTCCACCGGCGCTGTCCACTGGCCAGGGATTTATGCGCCGTAAAACGCCCTCCTTTACAGCTAAACAATGGATCTCATGTGAGGTGTTTGTTTATTGATCAGTGTACAGAACCTCAGCAAAACCTATACGGCAGGGATCTTCAAAAAACGGCAGTTTACAGCGGTTGATAATGTCTCTTTAGACATTGCACCGGGAGAAACCCTTGGTTTGGTTGGGGAAAGCGGCTGTGGCAAGTCCACCTTGGCCCGGACAATCCTGCGGTTGATTCCTCCTTCCGGGGGGAAAGTTTTCTTCAAAGGACGGAATATTTTTGCCGCCAGCCCGCGGGAGCTGAATCAAATCAGGGAAAAAATGCAGATCATTTTCCAACATCCGGAAACTGCTTTCAACCCTCACCTGAGAATATATGACAGTCTAGCCGAGCCGATGCGTCTTAGGAACCTGACCCGCGACCGGGCCGAGGAGAAAGATCGAGTTTGTTCCCTACTGGAGCAGGTAGGCCTCCATGAAGAACATCTTACCCGCTATCCCCATGAGTTAAGCGGAGGGCAGATACAGCGGCTTGTGCTGGCACGTATTCTTTCCCTGCGCCCGGAATTTATTGTGGCAGATGAGCCGACATCAATGTTGGATGTTTCTGTACAGGCACAGGTACTTAATATTTTTAAAGAAATTCAGGATAAATACCGAATTTCATACCTTTTTATCTCACATGATTTGGATGTTGTCCGCCGGATGAGCGACAGAATGGCAGTAATGTATAAAGGAAGAATAGTGGAGACAGGGCCGGCAGAGGAAGTTTACCAAAACCCACAGCACCCATACACCTCCCTCCTGGTGAAGGCCTTTGCCTCTTTTAATAACAGCCAAGAGCAAATCCCGGAGGCAGTGGATGTGAGCCAAGAGAGCCTGCCGGGGGGTTGCAGCTATGCTCCCTTTTGTAAGAGAGCCGGTACAGCGTGCCGCCAGGTTCCGGAGTTAAAAGAAGTTGCAGCGGGACACTTTGTCGCCTGCTGGTATATTTAACCGGTTAGCAACCTTCCATTATGTCTAACCGGGAAGGCAATTTTTCCTGGAAAAAGTAAAAGGAATGTCGGGCACAAGAGGGGGCTGCCGGTAAAATATGTATGGATGTCGGGGATTAAGTTGCATCATAAACAAAACAAACTTGCAGGAGGTTGCAGATGTGAAAAGAAAAAGGCTCTGTATATTATTTTGCTTAGCTTTGTTTTTTCTTATTGTTCCAGGTGGCTGTACTCCACAAGAAGAGAGCAAAACAGAACAGATTCTTCTGGAGCAGGTTCTCAAAGTAGCTATCGGGACGGATATCAATACCTGGGACATCGTCCAGTTTCCTGATGGAGACGCCCGGTTTATCTGGTCACAGATCTACGAAACGCTGGTTCGGCTGGATTCGGATCTAAATCTGATTCCCGGCCTGGCGGAGTCCTGGGAACCCCAGGATGACGGAAAGGTTTGGCTGTTTCATTTAAGGAAAGATGTCCGCTTCCATGACGGCACCCCCTTTAATGCCGAAGCGGTTCAATATTCCTACGGCGAACGTGGATATGTCACGCAAGTAAAAACACTGCAATTGGAGAACATTGAAGCCATTGATGAGCATACTGTCAAATTTACCTGTGTAAAACCAATGCCCCTGCCCACGTACCTGACGCATGTGGCCTGGCCTATTGTCAGCCCTACCAGCATTGATGCTGACGGTAATTTTACCCAGCCTATCGGCACCGGCCCTTTTAAATTTTCCAAACATACCAAAGGGCAGGAGGTTGTCCTGAAAAAGAATGAAGACTATTGGGGCGGACAGGAAAAGTTGGAAAAAATAATCTTTAAGATTATCCCGGATGCCTCTACCAGGATGATGGCCCTTGCTTCCGGAGATGTTGATATGAGCATCAAGGTGCCGGAATCAGAAGTAAAAAAGCTGGAGCAGGATCCCGGGATCACCGTCCATAGGAAACTGACAACCTTTACGGATTTTATGCAGTTTAACTGTTCCCGTCCTCCCTTTGATGACGTCAACGTGCGGAAAGCTGTGGCTTACGCCATCGATACTGAGGGAATCGTGAAAAATATCCTCAACGACATCGGCGTGGCTGCCCAAGGGCGCCCCTATTCACCGGTGATGATGTACAGCAGTGAGGATATACCCCTTTACAGCCAAGATGTGGACAAAGCCAGGAACATTTTGGCAACTGCCGGGTGGGAAGACAAAGATGACAACAGGGTTATGAAAAAAAATGGAAAAGAACTGGAAATAGATCTGGTTTTTTCCCCGTCCTGGAGCCCCAGGCAGCAGAAAATAGCCGAGGCATGCCAGGCCCAGTTGGCTGAGGCCGGCTTTAAGGTCAATGTTAAACAAATGGAAGGCGCCGCTGTGGAGCAGTTGGAAAATGAAGGTAATTTTGATATTTTGATGCGGACCGGGTTCTTTGTTTGGGGGCCTTATCCACATCACGTGAAGATGCACCATTCTCAAAACTACAAAAGCCATTATGATAATCCTGCTTATGATCAACTCGTAGACCAGGGGGAAAGTGAAATTGACGAAGAGAAAAAGCAGCAGATTTATACTGCCATCCAAAAGATGATTCTGGAAGAACTCCCGGCATTCTATCTTGTCCATGAGCAGAAGATTGTGGCCACCAGGAACAATGTCCAGGGATACGAGATCACCGGGGAAGACCCATGGCTAAATCTAAAAGGGATCGAGCTTGTTCGATAGCCGCCAGCTCGAATATAGACACGGTTCCACAGAGTCTCGATGGTGAGATTCTTCTACCGTGTAAAGCAAAGAGGTAAAGAACCCACCGGAGATATGCTCCAGGCGAGCGGACCTGGACGCCAGAACTGAGCCAAGCTGTAAAATCTTACAACAATAGGAACCGGTGCCGGCTTGAAAAAGGAGGAACCCCATGAAAAACAAGATTGGTGGGCGTGGCAAGTTTTTTGTTGTGGGAACAGGTCCAGCCGGGCCTGAAACGGCTACATTGCAGGCTTTAAAGATAATCAAAGGGATGGATGCTATTGTTGCTTCAGATAAACATGTGCAGCTTTTTGCAGAATATATTGGTGAAAAGCCGGTTCTCTTTGACCCATGGGAGGGGTTTTGGGACTATAATGGGAAGCAGATTACGGACTTAAATCAAGAGGAAAGGGAACATTTCCAGGTAAAACGATTTAGCTTGAGAGATGAGCGAGTAAACAGGATCAAAAAACTTCTACTTCAAGGGAAAAATGTTGCCCTGCTTGACTCCGGCAATCCCTGTTTTTTTGGTCCCAGCCACTGGTATGTGGAACAGTTTGATAAGCGGGATATCGAAATTATTCCGGGCATGGGATGCGAAGCAGCGGCTTTGGCCGCCTTGGGGAAAAGTATTATTCCCTCATACGACACTAAATTTGTCATGCAGACATCCCCTTTTTACCTGGAGGATTTGGATAAAACACTAAAGGTTCTAAAACAGGTTCCCGTTAACATGGTTATGTATATGATTTGGAAAAACCCCCAAAAACTATTTGCAGACCTTAAAAAAGTATATCCTGCCGATACACCGTGTGCTGTTGTTTATTGGGCAGGATATCCCGATAAGCAGTACATTATAAGGGGAACTGTGGCCGATATGGGGCAAAAAATATCAGAAAACGAAGAAAACAACGAGGGGCTTTTACTCGTTGGCCGTTTTCTTAATGGAAAACCCTACGAAGCAGCTATGCTTGCAAGTACCCCAGGTACGATAGATTAAATCAGCCTTCGAACAAGATCGCGGATTTTAGTGCTTAATTTTGTGCTTAAAAAGAAAAAACAGCTATACTTAAAGGTATGCATACTATTAGCAGGGGAGGCAAAGTAAATATATATACCGCCTCCCCTTTTCTCAGCGTTACTCGTCCTGTGCTTCTTTCCCCAGTTCCGCCAACCTTTTTTCTATTTCCTTAAGCTCTGCTCTTATTGCTTCTGCCTGTTCCTTGAGAAAGCTGACCTCATCTTCAGGCTCCGGCTCATCTCCCCACCAGTAAGGGTAGGGCATATAACCGGCGCCAAACCAACGGCAGGCTCCTCTCCAGGGCGGGGAAAAAGCTCCAGGGTGTCCATAATAAGCACCACCCCTGAAGCCCCCGCTTCCGGGAAACCAGCCCGTGCCCCTTTTCCAGAAACCGGGGCCGTACCAGTATCTGCCTCTTGGCATATCAATCCCTCCTTTCTGCATCCTTTTCACTATATTTTGTAGTTATGAGCATATGTCAATTATAATTTTAAACGGTTAATGAGCATATGTCAAATTCAAATTTTACAGCAATTTTACTCGTAAGAAGCCATTAGCACTGTTACACGATAATTATCATCAAAATTGATTGAGAATGAGAATCAAAATCTTTATATTACATAGAATAACTTCAATAAAATAAAGGCCGGTGCAAATTTCCGGCCTTTACAACTTAGGCAAGGCGTTAAAGACAAATTTAATTATTCAATAACCATGGAATCATTACTTTCGTCCCAGCTTACACCCCTGGTGATTTTAAACTCTTGCGGTTCTTTAAGCATCGGATAAACAGTAAGCTTTCCTGTAGCCAGGTCTAACGTATACTTCGCTATATCGCCGACTAGTTTATTTTCTTCTTTAATACTACCCTTGTAAAGAGTAATCATACACATCGACAAGTCATCTCCTTTAAATAATTGATTTACTTGCTTTGTTTTCCGCATTCATCAGGGTTAGGTATATTTCGTCCCCTTTTTTAAATCCTCTTACGAGCTCACAGTGCCGCAGAACAGAAAAATGCTTTTCCAGTTCTTTCTGCTCCAGCTTAAATTCTTTAGCTATCTGTTCCCTGGTTGCTTCACCATGCTCTTGCAAATAGTTGTAAATTCTTTTTTGTATCGGCAAGAGCCCGTCCGTACCTCTCTGGCCGAATTTTTCCCTGGTAAGCCTGGCAGAGCGTACTGCCATGGGATCACAAGTTTTGGGCACGCTGATAGCCTCTATATAGCAGTCCTCACAATAATTTTGGCCGGCGTACTTAAACACTTCTTCTCCGGAAACTTCCACTCCGCACTTCTCACAAAGCATAAAACCACCTCTCACTTCTGAAATGAGCAATTAGTCCCTCCTTTATGTAGCATATTTTTTAATTTAGTAACACTCCCTATTCATTTTATAAATTTACATAATGGCTGTCAAATCTTTTGGTGTATTTTTAAGGGTCAGACCAGAATATTTGGGGAATCAGGCTTTGCCTGTTTTCGTGTGTGTTTGGTTTGCCTAAAGGAAAACAGGGCCGCCAGAACGGAAAGGCCGGCCCCGAAAAGGTATGCGTATTTCAAACCACCAAGGAAAGAAATTGCCTCCTGTCCGCTGAGGTAATCCTGAACCATAGCGGTCGACGGCACCAGGGAATAAAGAATCAGACCGGCTGCGGCAATCCCCAGGGCCATCCCTGTATTGCGTGCCGTGCCCAGTATACCTGATGCTATCCCCAGATGCGGCCGGGGAACGCTGCCCATGACCGCACTATGATTGGGGGATTGGAAGATCCCGGTACCCAAACCAAAAAAGGCCAGGCGCCACCCTACCGCCAGAGCAGGAGCGGCCACGGGTAAAAAGGCCATCGCCACCAGGGCCGCTGCGCAAAGCGCTGCCCCGGCAACAGCCAGCCCTCTGGTGCCCAGTCGGTCGGATAAAGCGCCGCTAAACGGGGCAACGGCCATCACCGCTAGGGGAAAACAAGTCATCAGTAAACCTATTTTATCCGGGGAGTACTGGATCACCCGTTGGAGGTAAAAAGGTGTCAGGAAGACCAGAATGTACTGCGAGGCAAAATTTAGCAGGGAACTGGCGGTGCCCAGTGAGAACGTGCTATTTTTAAAGAGTGACAGATTCACCATCGGTTGCGGCGACTGAGTCTCAATATAGAAGAAGCAGATCCCTGCGCTGACAGCCAAGGTTATAGCCATACCGGTAACAAGCCCCATCCCCGTTTTTTGCACCTGATTGATAAAGAAGAGAAAAGAAAAAAGAGAGATAAAAGCAGAAACAGCGCCGGCGGCATCAACACGTCCCGGTTTCCCTTGCAAATCGGGAATAACCTTTAACGACCACAGTAAAGCGGCTATGCCGATGGGAATATTGATCAGAAAAACAAGCCGCCAGGACCACAGCGAGGCCAGTAAGCCGCCCAGGGTAGGGCCGAGGGCCAATCCTGCAGAAATACTGATGGCGTTAATGCCCAGGGCGCGGCCGCGCTCATGTGGCTGGAAAACAGCAGTGAGGATGGCAAATTGCACGGACATCATCATGCCGGCGCCTATTCCTTGGATGGCACGAAAAGCTATCAGCCAGTAGATGGTTGGCGCAAGACCGCAGAGACCGGATGTAACAACGAAACACGCCAGCCCCAAGAGATAGACCCGCTTATATCCCAGAATGTCTCCAAGGCGACCGTAAAACAGTAGCAGGCTACTGATAATAAGAAGATAGATCAGCGGCACCCACTGCGCGGTCGCGATAGGAGCGCCAAAAAAACTGGCAATGGTCGGCAGAATGACATTGACAATGCTGGCGTCAATGGGTCCCATAATCCCGCCCAGCATAACAGCAGCCAGCACCCTGTAGCGTTGCCCGGTTATGGAAACACTTTCTTCTAACCTTGAAGACACGTTTTTACCTTCCTTCTCTGCAATTGTTGATGCGACTTTTTTTTCACGGAGTAACAGGGTTTAACCGGCCGATTGCTGCCAGTAAACCATGAGCAGGCTACCAGTAAAGCCATTAAAATTAAATCAGGTACAGGCTGGCCGGTAATAAACAAAATCAGGGGAAATATCAGTGGAATCATGTGCCATTGCTACCAACCAGCGGCTCCGGTTTAAAGTATATCCCTATCGGAAGTATAGCAATATTCTGTCATGGATGTCAAACCAAAATCCTCCCTGAATGGTTCACATGATTGTGCGCCGGTGAGCTTAAAAATATTTTTATGCATAAAAAATCTTTATCCAGAAAAACTTAAAGGTAGGAGGTGTTATTAATAATGACTCTAAAACTTACCCAGAAAGAACAAATGCTCTTACAAGATCAAAAAAGTCATGAAGAAATTTGTATCCAAAAGTATAAAAATTATGCAGAACAAGCTCAAGATCCCCAGTTAAAACAGATGTTTAGTTCGTTTGCGGAACAAGAACAGCAGCACTGGAACACGATCAATCAAATACTCAGCGGCCAGGTACCTGATATGTCGCAACAGCAAAATCAGGGACAAGGGCAACAATATAATCCCGCTGCCTCAGAGGTAAAACAGCAAATGAAAGGTGCCATGGGAAACCAGGGGGACGCCTCCCTCTGCACCGATATGCTTATGACAGAGAAATATGTCTCCGGTACCTATGATACGGCGATTTTTGAATGTGTCGATACGAATGTCCGGCAGGCCCTTAACCATATACAAAAGGAAGAGCAACAGCACGGCGAAGCTATTTTCAACTATATGAAAAATAAGGGTATGTACAATCCGAAATAATCGTTTTTAGATGGACAACAACTCCCGGTGCCGGCTGGTAATAAGAGGTGCCAGGAAGCATAATCAATTAGTGAACTACAAACAAAAGGGGAAAATAATTTCCCCTTTTGTTTGTAGTATATTTCATTTGTAGTATATTATGGATAAAGTCCTCTTAATTCACGGAACTCCCTTACTACTCCGGTTGCCATCAAGACTGGGCTATTTAACCGGGGCAATTACCCGCCGATTTGTGTCATAAATCGTTTTCCCTGAAATTGTTTTACTCGTTCATAGGGACTACAGTAGACTCTTGCCGGGTCAGGCTTTAGTTTTAAAGCTGCCCGGAATTTTTCCTTTAGGACTTCTTTATCGGATAGCCCGGGTTTCAAATCTATTTCATCTGCAGAAAATAAGCAAGGCTTAATCGTACATGCAGGAGTAACCCTTAAGCGATTACAGACGCTGCAAATGTGGCGGCTTAATGTCGGTATGAGTCCTATTTTTCCTGATGCGCCCTGCAGGCGATAGTACTTTGCCGGGCCGCCATGTTCTCCCTTTACCGGCACAAGGGGGGCGATAGCAGACGCTATCTCCATAACCCTGTCAAGGGGTAGATAATACTGCTGCCAATTCTCTTGACCAAGGAACGGCATATATTCTATAAAGCGGACATCCAGCTCTTTATCCAGGGTCAGCGCTACAAATCTCCGTATTTCATGATCATTGACCCCTTTAAGCAGTAACATATTTATTTTTACAGGAGTTAGCCCTGCCTGCAGGGCTTTTTCAATTCCATTTAAGGTTTTATAAAGCTTTCCTCCCCTCGTAATCCGCCTGTAAGTCTCCTCGTCAAGAGAGTCAAGACTAATATTTACCCTGTCCAGGCCTGCCTCGGCGAGCTTAAAAGCCATAGAATCCAGCAGAACGGCATTTGTTGTCATGGAGAGGTCCATAAGCCCGTCCATACGGGATATGCCGGAAATAATATCCAGTATATCCGGGTGCACAAGGGGTTCTCCGCCGGTTAAACGGATTCTCGTCATCCCCAGTTCTACAGCTGCCTCTGCTATGGCAAGACATTCTTGTATTGTCAAAACTTCTTCCTTCACTCCCGCCCGGCAAACTTGCTGTTCAGAACGGCAATAGACGCAGTTTAAATTACAATGTTCCGTGACAGAAAGCCTGAGATAATTAATTATTCTTCCGTATGGATCGACAAGTTTCTCCAGCAAAAGCAAGACCTCCGTCTCTAATTCTCACCATATAGATTTCGTCTTAGCCAAATTTGAATACGCTGCCGACTCTGTTTAGCATGAAGTTTTCACCAAAAGCTTGATGTAAAGCAGCGGTGGCCCTGAAACCGGTACAGTGACAGGGGGCAACTTTCTTTATATCAAATTCCCGCAGCGCTTCCAAGGTGCGGGCAAGCCTGCTCTCAGATACATTCAGCAGATGTGTCCCGCCAAGCACAGCATAAATCTTACGCTTTCCCGTTAAATAAGTAACGTAGCGAAGAGTGTTAATCAACCCGGCATGGGTGCAACCCAGTAGGACAATAGTGCCCTCAGGGCTTTCTGCCACCAATGCCTGGTCATCATAAATCGGATCTTGCACAAAGGCTCCCTCGGACTTTCGCAAAAAATGGGGCTCATGCTTTTCGTATGCTACTACACGGGGGATTTGGCCGGTAATAATCAAGCCTTCATCCAGTTCTACCGGCTCACGTGCAAAATGAAACCGGGCCCCCAGCTCTTGCAAATATTCTTTGGTCCAGGGAGGCCCTACATATTCAGGTCCTTTTCCTTGAACATAAATATATTTATTAAAAATATCAGGATGAGCATATACCGGCAGGGGGCTATTTTTTTCCAAAAGGTTTTTTAAGCCACCTGTATGATCATAATGGCCGTGACTGAAAACTACCGCCTCCAGGGAGTTAAGATCTATACCCAACAGTTTTGCGTTGACAATTAAACCGGTGCCGGAGCCGGTATCAAAAATAATTCTTTTGTTCCCTCTTTCCAGTACCATAGATAAACCGTACTCACGCAGCAGCCCAAAACCCGGGGTGCGGTTTTCACACAAAGTGGTTATTTTTACCTTTTGGTGCATGATAATCATCCTTTTTAGTTTGTCGCTATCCGGTAGCCTTGTCCCAGCAGCAGAAAATATCGCTCATTCTTTCCAGCACCTGTTCCCTGTTGAGCAGGGTGGAGATTCACAGCGCTCCTCTCTCCCGCAGCAGGTACGGCCGGAGGATTGCGAAGCAGCCCGGTGAACATGGGGCAGGGCGATACGGCGCTGAACATCCTCACTTAAACAGCGGGGACAAGTCACGGCTCCTTCCTGGAAACTGGATAGCACCTCCCAAAGATTACCGCAACTTTTACACTCGTACTCGTAAAGCGGCATTTTAATCTCACCTTTCACAGTTATGAGCAGATGTCAAATATAATTTCGACAGCTAAAACCATCCTTTTGCTAATTACTGACATTTAATAACTGAATCCAATTCTTTTACTTTGAGTTCTCCGGCAATAACGGGGCATTTAGCCATAAACATAAAACATATACCCTCGTTTTCACTTAAACCTTCAAAATTCGCCTGACCCTTGGATATCACCAGCTTATGCTCCCTAATCCATTCCTTTACTTTATTGCTCCTTCGGTCAGCCCCTGTTCTCTCTTCACCATTCCCCAATTTGTGGAAAATAACCCCGGGCAGCTTATCAATCCCGGTTTCCCGGGCATCGGCCAACATAGCGTCGTTAATGATAGGACCACCCTTAATCACAAATGAAATCCTCTCAAAAGGCCTTTCCTTTACGCTAATCATCTCTTCAATAAATATTTTATCAAATACTATTTCACCTGCGTTATCAGCAAAATAAAGTAGCTTTTCAGAGGATAAAATTTTATTAAACAATAAATTAAAATCGTCAATCGCCGGTTTTTTATGCAGTCCTTCTCTGATTGTTACATCCATGTCAAACTCAACTGCCGGGCCAAAATCTATAATGTTCCCCGCGATGGCAATTTTTGCCGCCGCATAAAGTCGCTCCTTTTTGTCTTGAATTTTTCTAAGCTCGCTCTTTAAATGTGGGTATAGCTTCAGCGCTTTGACGTTGCTTTCTTTTTTGATTTCTTTTATGGATCTAAAATACCTGTTTCCTGCCTGAGCAAACTGTAGACTTTATGGGATAGCTCGTCAGGTGTGGTATTCCAATCAGCATTATATAAAAGATAGATAACTTTTTTTAATATTTCCGACCGGGTCCGTTCGTCCTGATTTTTTGTTACAAATAAAGCCTGTTTTTGGAAGCATGGTATGCATTCTAAATAAAGATTCATAAAAATACTCCTTTTAATCCCAAAATTATTAAAATATCTAATTAACGATATGGGTTATCTAACGCAGAAAAATCCAAAACCGGACGCCTCTTAGTGAACATTGAACTTGACAACAACAATTAAGAGTCTTGAAAACATGCCAGATATGGCCTTCAATTATATAATCGCTAGGTCAAGCATTTTTTGTTCGCTTCGGGGCAACCCGGTTTACCAAAGTACTGAAAAATCCCCAGACTCCTGGTATCTTCTCTTTCAAGCTAACATTTAGCTGTTTACCGCTACCAGCACCAGCGGCCACGCCCACGGCCGCCCCAGCCTCTCCTTAAACCAAGGCCCATCCGCGGACGGCCAAACCCGTATCCGTAGACTGGGCGACCATAAAACGGAAGATAAGGTGTAGTACCCTGCACAGGTGAAAAACAGAAACCACGCCCCCATCCTGTCATCGGGCCGGCACCCATAGGTCCTGTTCCATCATAACCCGGCATATTTCAAAGCTCCTTTCCACATATTTTAATAGCTAAAATATATTATATTATCTGGAATTGAACTACTTTTATTTTATTGCAATTATGAGCATATGTCAAATATTATTTAATGGAGCCTAATTATCCCTATGTTAGCAACGGTAAAAAAAGCAATAAGGCGAGGGGGAACTTATTGAGATAATACTTTCCTTTAAACAGATTGCCGAAAGGATCTTGCTAACCGCCAACTGCACTATTTTGTCCTCATGGACGGCCGACCGAAATGGTCCGGATAGATGTAACCATCATATCCCAACCGAACCATGTATCTATGTAGGGCGGATTTTTTTATTGCCATTTATAGTATAGGGGGGTATACTATATATGGGATAAGGGATCAGGAGGTGATCGCAAATGGACGGAGAAAAACAGGAACATTGCTCCGATTGTCAAGACACGGGTAAAAGAAGCTGGGATGATGAGAAGACTATCCGGGAGCTCAGCAACCGGCTAAACCGGATTGAAGGACAAATTAGGGGCATCAAAAAAATGATCGTGGAAGGCGTTTACTGCGACAATATCTTGAACCAGATCGCTTCAGCCCAGTCTGCCCTGAACGGCGTAGCCAGGCTGCTGCTGGAAAAGCACATGAAATCCTGTATCAAGGGCCAGCTGCAGGCCGGTGATGATCAAGTCATCGATGAAATAACGCAAACCGTGTTCAGGCTAATCAACAGGAGCTAGCCACTACACTATATAGCGGCTTGTATCCTTCTTTTATCCGGTCTTTACCGCCATAGTTATCTCGATTAATCAATAAGAATTGGCATACCGCAAGGAGTTGTTTATTTTATGGAAAAAGCCCAATCTAGAGAAGCAAGTACTGCTACTGCCGGGCGCCGGGGTGTAGCGGTAACTTTACCCATTTCCGGGATGTCCTGTGCCGCCTGTTCGGCCAGGGTGGAGAGGGAACTGGGTCGCCTGGAAGGAGTTGTGTCGGCCTCTGTTAACCTGGCGCTGGAGAAAGCAGCGATCACTTATAACCCGCAGCAGATTACGCCTGGAGATATTATCGACCGGATCAGGGCGATTGGTTACGATGTCGGCTCAGAAACTCTGGAACTGCTGGTCTCCGGCATGTCCTGTGCCGCCTGTTCCCGAAGAGTAGAGGAAAAACTTAACTCCCTGCCCGGGGTGACGGAAGCGGCCGTTAACCTGGCTGCAGGACAGGCCTGGGTTAAATATATCCCCGGCCTTATTTCGCCCAGGGAAATGTGCGAGGCAATCCGAGCTCTTGGCTACGAAGCCCGTCCGGCAGCGGATATTTCCTGGGAGGAGCACGACCGGTTCCAGCGTAAAGAGGTACGCCTGCAGGCATGCAGATTTATCGCGGCTGCAGTTCTCACCCTTCCTTTCTTTGTGGCCATGGTGCTGCATTTGCTGTTCAATTTGGATCACTTTATGCTCAACCCGTGGCTGCAACTGGCTCTGGCGTCGCCGGTCCAGTTTGTCGCCGGCTGGCAGTTTTACCGCGGAGCCTATCATTCTCTGAAAAACCGTGGAGCAAATATGGATGTACTTGTGGCCCTGGGCACTTCAGCTGCTTTTTTTTACAGCGTGGTCTCCCTTTTTGCCGGCTGGGGCCTCTATTATTTTGAAGCATCAGCCATGCTCATTACCCTTATTCTGTTAGGAAAACTACTGGAAACCGTAGCAAAGGGAAAAACATCTGAAGCGATCAAAAAACTGATAAGTTTACAGGCCAAAACCGCTCATCTACTCCGGGAGGGAGTTGAAGAGGATGTTCCCATTGACGAGGTGCAGGTGGATGATATTATCCTGGTGCGTCCCGGTGAGCGGATCCCGGTAGACGGCCTGATTCTGGAGGGGCATAGCAGTGTGGACGAGTCCATGCTTACCGGGGAAAGCCTACCTGTGGAAAAACAGCCGGGGGATAAAGTGGTAGGAGGGTCTATCAACCACCAGGGAAGCATAATTTTCAGGGCGGAGAAAGTTGGTAAAGAGACGGCGCTGGCGCAAATTATCCGCCTGGTAGAAGAGGCGCAGAGTTCTAAGGCGCCTGTCCAGCGCCTGGCGGACAAAGTTTCCGGCATCTTTGTGCCCACTGTGCTGGCGATAGCGCTGCTTACCTTTGCCTACTGGTACACCAATGGGGCAGGGTTCAACGCGGCATTAATGCACACGGTAACGGTCCTGGTTGTCGCCTGCCCTTGCGCCCTGGGGCTGGCCACGCCTACAGCCATTATGGTAGGCACCGGGGTCGGCGCGCAAAGGGGCATTTTGATCAGGGGAGGAGAGCACCTGGAGCTGGCAGGCAGAATAGATACGGTCGTCCTGGACAAAACGGGTACCATTACCAGGGGTTTGCCTGCCGTGACAGATTTCCAGGCATTTGCCCCCTGGGAAGAGCAAGAGTTGCTGGGTATTATGGCCTCCGCTGAGAAAAAATCGGAGCATCCCTTGGGTCAGGCTGTTGTCCGCCGGGCTGAAGAAGCGGGGGTACCCCTGGCGGAAATCAGTGACTTCCAGGCCATTGCCGGACAGGGGATCTGCTTCCGAAGAGGCGAGGAAACCTGGTATATCGGCAATGAAATCCTGGCCGCTGCCCAGGGAGTGGATCTGGCACCGGTCAGCGAGCAAAAAAACAATTGGGAAAAAGAAGGCAAAACCGTTATCCTGGCCATGAAAGGGCAACAGATAGCAGGCATGGCTGCTGTCGCGGATACCGTTAAGGATAACGCTGCAGCGGTGATCTCCGAACTCCGGCAGATGGGGCTGAGCGTGTACATGCTGACGGGTGACCGGCAGCCTGCAGCCGAGGCTATAGCCCGGCAGGTGGGTATTGACAATATTATTGCCGAAGTCCTGCCTGACCGCAAAGCAGAAGAAATCCAGAAACTGAAAAATGCCGGCAGGACAGTAGCCATGGTTGGTGACGGAATAAACGACGCTCCTGCCCTGGCAACGGCGGATGTAGGCATAGCGATGAGCACAGGCACTGATGTAGCTATAGAAAGCGGTTCCATCGTTTTGCTCCGGGGGGACTTAAAGGGTATCGCCTCTGCCGTGCGCCTGTCGCGCAGGACCCTAGGCAAAATACGGCAAAACCTGTTCTGGGCCTTTTTTTACAACCTTATCTGTATCCCGCTGGCCGTATGCGGCGTCTTCTCACCGGTTATGGGAGGCGCGGCCATGGCCTTCAGCTCTGTCTCTGTGGTGACCAATTCCCTGCTGCTTAAGCGTTTTAATCCGGAAAAGGCTGGTCAAAGGACAATAGACATTAAGGAAAAGTCGGGAGGTGAAAAAGTTGGAGCAAATTCTCTTAAAGGTTAAAAACATGAGCTGCAATCACTGTAAAAACACCGTAGAGAAAGCCGTCAAAAGCGTCGGCGGCGTGGAAAGCGTCGAGGTAAGCCTGGAACAGGGGCAGGTAGTGGTAAAAGGTTCCGCTCCTCGAGACCAACTGATTAAAGCCATAGAAGAAGCCGGGTATGATGTGGTACAGTAACTGTTTCCCCCTTCGGAGGTAAGCGTAAAATAACGGCCATCTATACAACAAGTTGGGTTTAAGGGTATAATATTTTACTTGTTTACCGGCATTCTGGCGGCAAGGTGTCTGACCAGGGCAGCAACTCATAAGCTTTCTGCTTGCCGCCGGGCTGCGGAGTTTTAATACCCCTGTTTGGCATAGTCCCCGTCTCCACCCCATTGGAACGGGGACTTCCTGTTGGTAGTGTAAACTTTTAGCAGGTGGTTGAGAGATTTGTTGATGCCTTGACATCAAGTTTGGTTTTTTGTAGTATAAAATAAATGCAACTTAATTGCAATTAATGTTTCTTAACGCTTCTGCTTGTTAATATATCAACTAACCTATGATCATAATAATTATTATTCGAGAGAAGGATTGGGTTTTAATGATGCGCAGGCGTACGGTTGCATTTCTATCCTGTTTAATGACTATCGCCATAATATTGATAATGCTCACTGCCGGTTGTACCTCCCCGACAGGCCAAGGAGGACCGGAAGGAGATGCTAAGAACCGGACAACGGAAGGACTACCCTCTGAAAGAACAGTCAAGGTGGTTGCTACCATCTTTCCTCT
>DLUO01000053.1:8551-11027 GCA_003444595.1 Bacillota bacterium | reverse complement strand
CTGGAGATAATGACATCGCTGGCCAAAGAGGAAGACAGCGGCGCTGCCTTTACAGACAACCCACATATCTGGGTGGACCCGGTGCTGGTAAAAGAGCGGATCGCTCCGCTCCTCTGCGGAGCGTTAAAGTCACTTTATCCGGATGGGGCGGCTTCTTTCGAGGAAAACCTGAAGTCTTTCCAGCAGGAGCTGGATACACTGCATAAAGAGCTCAGCGAGCTGACCGCCGCCTTTTCACAGAAGCGCTTTATCTCCTTTCACTCGGCCTGGCATTATTTCGCCCGCCGTTATGGCCTGCAAGAGGTAGCCTCCGTAGAGGAATTCCCCGGGAAGGAACCTTCGGCGAAATGGCTTGAAGAACTGGTAAAGCTTGCGGATCTCCACAATATCCGGGTGATCTTAGCCGAACCGCAGCTGGGAAACAGGGCGGCGGAGGTTATCGCCGATGAGATAGGCGGAAAAGTCCTGCTGCTGGACCCCTTGGGAGGAGAGGGCGTTCCCGGAAGAGAAAGCTACGTGGAGCTCATTCGCTACAATGCGGAAATATTTCGGCAGGCCCTGCAATAAACCGGAGGAAACGGCATAAGTACATTAACAGCCGCAGGAACCGGTGCGGCCGGACAGTAAAATATGAAAAAAGTAAGGTTGAGAAACCATGTCTTCCCATCCTGTCGTGGAAACAAAGGATATCAATTTATCATGGAACGGTCATACGATCCTGGAAAATATCAATATTAAAATCAGCGCCGGAGAGATGGTAGGGATTATCGGCCCTAACGGTGCGGGAAAAACCACGCTTTTGCGTATAATCCTGGGGCTGGTAAAACCCACCCGGGGCGAAGTGCGAATCTTCGGTTCTCCACCGGAGAAGCTGGGGAAGTTAAGAGACAAAATCGGCTATATGCCCCAGCGCCCCCACTTTAAAAGCTTTTTTCCCCTTTCTACACTCGACGTGGTGGCCATGGGAGGCTTTACACGCAGCTTTTTGGGGAAGCCGGCCTCCAGGCCGCAGCGAAAGAAAGCACGTAGCAGCCTGGAAAAGGTGGGGCTGCTTTCGCTGGAAAGCAAACCTTTTGCCGAGCTGTCGGGAGGGCAGCAGCAGCGGGCTTTCCTGGCCAGAGCTCTCTGCAAGGACCCCCTTCTTTTAATCCTGGACGAACCTAATGCCGGCCTTGACCTTCCCAGCCAGCAGCGTTTTTTTTCCTTACTTAAAGAACTGCAAGAGAGTTCCGGGATAACCGTGGTGATAGTTTCCCATGATCTGGCAGTGATTTCCGGTTTCGCCAGCCAGTTAATCTGTATTAATCGGACCATGCACGTACACGGCTCCCCTCTGGAGGTGCTGAACAGTCCTAATCTGGAGGAGGCTTACCGCTGTGAGGTTGACGTTTTTTACGGAAGAGGCAGGTGCTGACACTCATGGAGATTTTTCAGTACGGCTTCATGCAGCGGGCTTTTTGGGCAGTGATTATGGTTGGTGTTCTCTGCTCCACGCTCTCTTTTTTCACGGTATTAAACAGGCTTTCTTTTATGGGTGCGGGAATTGCCCACGCCATGCTTGGAGGGATGGCCATCGGCCTGCTGATGGAGGCGAATCCTCTTTATACAGGAACAGTTTTTGCCGTACTTTTGTCCCTTTTGATCGGATATACCAGCCGTTACGGAAAAATGCAGGAGGATACCGTTATCGGCATTTTCTTCGCCACCGGGATGGCCCTGGGAATAACACTCATCAGCCTGAAAGAAGGATACTACCCTGAACTTTTCAGCCTTCTTTTTGGCAATGTCCTGGCAGTATCCGCCCGGGATCTCCTTTTCCTTGCCGTGGTGATGACCGCTGTCCTGCTGTTTATATTCTTTTTCTTTAAAGAGCTGCTTACCGTTTCTTTTGACGAAGAGCTGGCCAGAGCCAACGGGCTTCCGTCCACAGCTCTATACCTGGGGCTGCTGGCCTCCCTTGCCCTTACCGTGGTGGTCTCCGTGATAGTCGTAGGTGTTGTCCTTTCTTCCGCCCTGCTGGTAATTCCGGCAGCAACGGGCTACCGTTTCAGCCGGAATTACCGCACCATGCTCCTTTTATCCGTCGTGATTGGCGTATTGAGCGGCCTGGCCGGTTTAACCTTCTCCTACCATTATGACGTGCCCTCGGGAGCGGCGATTGTTCTTTTTGCGGCCTTGATTTTTTTCGGTTCCTTTATTCCTTTTCTGCCTGGAAAGATTGCCGGAGCCTGGCGAAAAATTTTTCGCGGCTCCACTTGAAAATAGGGGTGGCGAAGGTTGGGGCGAGCGAAATGTACAGCTTGAGCCTGCAGGTTCAGCGAAGCGAGGGCTCGAGATGGCCTGGCGGACATGAATGTCCCTGCCATGGCTTATTGGTTTTCTCGCTTACCCCACGCTACCGTTCTATGGAAGCAGCGCTTTGCTGTGGGCGAGAGCGACTTGTGAAGCGAAGTCAAAAAGTTCACGGCGAAGCGAA
>DLUO01000053.1:6197-8286 GCA_003444595.1 Bacillota bacterium | reverse complement strand
CGAGCACCAACCTTCGCCACCCCTGCAGGACATGAAAGAGCTCTAAATAAGGCTATCTTCATTTTCACCGGTTCTTGGATCAGCAAGGCCGGCTGTCGACATTCATTTAAGGCTAATAGAAAAACGGAGGAATAAACATGACGAGAAATTTACAAGCACTATCCGCTGAGCTGCTTGCCAACGCCCGGCTAAAACGGACCCCGGGAAGGCTCGCGTTGCTTGAGTTGCTCTTGAAGGAGAAAAAGCCCCTGACCAAGCAGGAAATTTCAGCAAAATTGTCCGGTATCCCTTTTAACTCCGTAAGTATCTACAGATCGCTGGAAGCATTTCTTCAGGCTGGAATTGTCCACAAAGTAAAGGTGGGTGACCGAAACTGGCGGTTTGCGGTCTGCGACTGCGGAAGCAGCAGGCACTGTCATCCTCATTTTATCTGCCGTTCCTGCGGAACAGTAGAGTGTTTGCAGGGTCTGCAGATACCAAAGCCGCAAAAACTGAAACCCGGTTATGTAGCCGAAGAACAGGAAATCTATATCCGCGGGTTATGCGCAAACTGCCATTTGTCGGATAAATAAAGTTGCGGAAAAGATAGCAGTAATAATTTTTTAACACTCTTTAGTTTTACGGAAAGCCTGGACAGTCTCCCTGGTACCGGAATAAAGGCCAATTGCGCTAAGACCTATTACAAGGCCTCCGATAACAGCAGTATACCATGTCTGGTCGCTATAAAAATGTAAGCCAAGGGAGAAGAGTTCCCCCAGAACCACTGCCAAAAGAGGAGCATACTTTTCTTTTAAGCCAAACATTTTAGCCAGTTGCACCAGCCCCAGTATAATGGGGATGGCTGAAACACCGCCGATAAGTTCCAAGTCGATCACCGAAAACCCTCCCGGTTATCATATTTCTGTACCAGGATATGGGTTTTACAATGATTTGTTAACACAATCAAAAACGCAGCACCTTATTTTTTGGACTATAAAAGTAAAAATAAGCTATCGACAGCTATTTATTTGAATTTTATTTATATTTTATTAAAATAAATAACCTCAACCAAGTTGAGATTAACCGAACTCATCAGAGCGGCGCTCTTTGCCTTCAGCTTCTTTTTCCTGTTCCTCCCTCCGGCAGCTTTCACAAAGTGACCTATTAATCCCGCCTTTCCAGATTATGTAATCCTCGAAAATCCCTTTACCGCATTTAAGACAGGCATGCATTGACCTGGCCCTCCTATCAGCCATCAGTTTTCTTAAGCAGAAAGTCATAGAAACGCTTTAAGACAGACGCTGCCTGCGCCCTGGTCAGCGCTTCATCAGGATAAAATTTGCCGTCGCTTTTTCCTGACATAAGACCCTGCTCCTTCACAAATTTTATCCCCTCTGCTGCCCAGTGATCTGCCGGTACATCCGGAAAAATAGTGTCCTTTAAATTGCTTTCTACAGCGGCAAGAAACTGTTGCCAGCCGTTGGGCCTGGCGCGGAGAACACGGGGGCAATTTTTGCCGCTCCACTTGTTATGCTGGACGACCCGTTCAAGAGCCAAACCGAATTTGGACAAGAGATCCGCTACCAGCCAGGCTGCATTGCCCTCCGCTTTCTCTCGGTTACCGTCAGGGTTCTCACATATTTCTATGCCGATACTGCTCCGGTTTCCAGTTCCGTTCACCCCGTCGCCGGCATGCCATCCCACCTCGTAAAGGGGAAGATGCTGCACTATCTGCCGGTCATCAACGGTAAAATGCCAGGAAACAAGCTTTTTCGCTGCATCATCGCCTTTAAGGTAGCGGGCATGGGCTGCAGCATCCGCCCCCGTCCCGGTGTTGGCCGTATCGTGAATCGTTATCCACTCCGGTCCGAAAAGTTTCAGACCGGGCCTGTTACTCCTTCCAGCCGGTATAAAGTCCTCTACTATCTTCATGTTAGCTTACTTCCTCCAAAATTTGGACAAGAAACTTGAGGTATTGCTTTTCCTGCACCTGCAAATCCTTTATTTTAAGGGAAACGCCTTTCCCGGCATGCAGTGAAAGATTGCGGCGGTAGCGGCTTACCAGCTGCCATAGCAGCTCGCTCTGGAATTTCCTTTCCTTTTGGAACTT
>DLUO01000053.1:4441-5985 GCA_003444595.1 Bacillota bacterium | reverse complement strand
TCTGCCATATCCTGTAGCTCCTGCTTGTTCTCCAGGGTGGCAATCCGCCGGTAAAGTTCAATCTTTTGCTGCTGGTTGGGCACATAGGAGGAAGGCAGGTAAGCGTTGATATTTAAATCGATCCTGGGCTCGAATTCCCTAGGCGCTTCCACCTTTTTACCCTTCATCGTCTCAATGGCCTGTTCAAGCAGGCGGCAGTACAGCTCATATCCTACAGCCATCATATAGCCATGCTGTTCCGGGCCAAGTATATTCCCCGCTCCCCTGATCTCCAGATCGCGCAGCGCGATCTTAAAGCCGGAACCCAACTCCGTAAATTCTTTAATCGCCTGCAGCCTCTTTACAGCATCTTCAGTCATCACCTTATCTTTCCTGTAGGTCAGGTAACAGTAGGCCAGGCGGTTCGAACGCCCTACACGTCCCCGCAACTGGTAAAGCTGGGCCAGCCCAAAATGATCGGCGTCGTACACGACCATGGTGTTTACATTGGGGATGTCCAGACCTGCTTCCACAATGGTCGTGCTGACAAGTATATCGTATTCATGGCGCATAAATTTGTGCATCACTTTTTCCAGTTCCTGTTCAGGCATCTGGCCGTGTGCCCATGCGATTTTCGCCTCCGGGATCAGCTCCCGCAACCTTTCCGTCCATTTTTCAATGGTTTGAATTCGGTTATAAATAAAATAAACCTGGCCCCCGCGGTGAAGTTCTCTCTGGATAGCTTCCTTAATCAAGTGATCGGAATATTCCACCACGTACGTTTGCACCGGGTAACGGTTTTCAGGAGGCGTATCGATGATACTCAGATCCCTGGCTCCCGAAAGGGCCATGTGCAAGGTGCGGGGTATCGGAGTGGCCGTCATGCTCAGGACATCAACCTCCTGGCGGAACATTTTCAATTTCTCCTTATGGCGAACGCCAAAACGGTGCTCTTCATCGATAATCAGCAGCCCCAGGTCTTTAAAACTGATATCCTTGGAGATAAGCCTGTGCGTACCGACAACAATATCGACAACTCCGGCTTTAAGGCCTTTAATAACCCTTCTCTGTTCCGCGGGGCTGCGAAAACGGCTTAACAGCTCAATCTGAACGGGAAAACCCTTAAATCGTTCCAGGAAATTTTCGTAGTGCTGTTGGGCCAGGATTGTGGTGGGAACCAGGAACGCCACCTGCTTACCGTCAGTAACAGCCTTAAAGGCAGCCCGCAGGGCTACTTCTGTTTTTCCATAACCGACATCACCGCAGAGTAAGCGGTCCATGGGGCGGCTGCTTTCCATGTCCGCTTTTACCTCCTGTATAGACCGGAGCTGATCCTGTGTTTCTTCATAAGGGAAACGCTCTTCAAATTCCGCCTGCCAGGGGTGATCGGGGGAAAAGGCGTGCCCCGTCACCGCCTCCCTGGCCGCATAAAGAGAAAGCAGGTCCCGGGCCAAATCCTGGACTGATGCTTTAACACGGTTTTTAATACGGTTCCATTCCTGCCCGCCCAGAGAAGATACTTTGGGCGGCCGCCCGTCCCCTCCCATATATTTCTGCAGGGCATC
>DLUO01000053.1:3807-4173 GCA_003444595.1 Bacillota bacterium | reverse complement strand
GCATATTTAATATACAGGTAGTCACGGGTCACCCCGTCTACTTCCATGGTGCGCATACCCATATATCTCCCGATGCCGTGCTGCTCGTGGACAACCAGATCGCCTGTCTTAAGTTCCTGGAATTCCCGCAGAGTGCCCTTCTCCCGCTCCTTTGCCCAGCGCTTCTTTTTCCTCTGTGCCGGTAAAATCTCCTTGTCAACGACTATAACGATCTTCAGGGAAGGTATAATAAACCCGTTTTCCAGCCTCCCTGTGACGATTTTTATGCTTCTCTCCGCTTTTAGTCTCCCTATGGTTTTTTCTCCGGGGAGAGGGGCCAACTCTCCTTTTTTACCCAGAGATAATTTCTTTTCCTTTCCGGTCATG
>DLUO01000053.1:0-3686 GCA_003444595.1 Bacillota bacterium | reverse complement strand
CGCTTTTCGCCGTCACACATCAGAAAGACTTCATATCCGTTGGACCACCAGGATTCCAGTTCTTCCTGCAGGAGATCCAGGCGCCCCATAAAAGAAGGCAGAAGGCGAGCTTGAATATTCGTGGATTCGGAGATTGTTACATAAGGGACGCTGCGGAAAAAAGCCGTCAGGGCGACAAGACTAAGGCTGTTTCTCTGCAGTATTTCTTTGAGGCTCCAGCAGACTTCCACTTGCTGCGGCAGGATATCCCCCTGCAACAGCAGCCCGGCCTGGTAATCCCGCAACTCTTTTAAAAGTGAATCCGCTTCGGAAGTTACAGCTTCCGGATCATCCCAGAAAAGCAACCCCTCTTTAGGAAAATAATCCGTCAGAACCGCGGGCTCGAGATAAAAATAAGTAATATACTGTTCCATCCCCTCAAAATAGCGTGTATTCTCCAGCCTTGCCAGGTGACTTTCCACTCTGCTACGTAACCTGTCGGCAACTTCTTCCTGCTGCTTGTTTTTAAGCTGCTGGACAGTTTTTTCCATCTCCTCCCGCAAAAATTTGCTGCCTATCTGCAGGGATTCAGCGTTCAAAATAACCTCGCGGGCAGGAAGGAGCAAGAAAGAGTCTTTGGGCTCCAAAGAACGCTGGGTTTCGGGGTGAAAATAGCTTAATGTCTCTACCTCTTCATCAAAAAAGGAGATACGGACGGGCCAGGGCGTGTAAAAGGGAAAGATATCAATAATATCTCCCCTGACGCTAAAGAAACCTTCGCTCTCGGTCAAATCAGCTCGCTCATAGCCCATTTCCACCAATTTTTCCAGCAATGATTTCCACTCAACCCTTGAGCCGGCTTTGAGTTCAAACCGCAAGCCGTTCCAGTATGCCGCAGGCGTTAATTTACTGAGCAGAGCAGAAACAGGAGCAATGACAAGGATTCGCTGCTGCAGCGCCAGTCTCTCCAATACTTTGAGCCGCTGCTGCAGGATCTCTTTGCTCTGGGTTAACACTTCTCCGCTGTAAAAGAAATCTTTGGCTGGAAAAAGAAAAACCTCAGTTGAAGGCAGGAATCCCTTTAATTCCTCGTAAAGCCTTTCCGCCCTGGCTGTATCGGCTGTTAAAACAAGGGAAGCAGCGGATGTTTCGGCAAAGAGAGCCGCAATCAGAAAACTGCGCTGGGAGCCTTCCAGGCCCGTTACGAGCCGTGCGCCGGCTTCTGCCCGGAACCTCTGCAGGGAAATAAAGGAAGGATCTTCCTGCCATTTTTCCAGCAAGTTATAAGCCAAATTCTTAAACCCTCCTAGCAAAATATGTAAACAAGAAATAGACTTTAACTTTAAACCGGCATAACCGGTTTAAAGCAAAGCCTGCCTTATATTCAGGTCTATTATTTATATATTCATAATAATTAGATAAATAGACTTTCTGCCCGCTCCGCCTAACTTATTCCAATATTCTAGCAGGTTCCGGGGTTTTCCTGAATCTTACTGCAACTCGGGCCCCTGCTGCTCTTTTAGGTAATTCTCTTCAAAACAAGCCGGGCAAAGGGAATAGAGCAGCAAACCCTGCTCATCATTGTATTTTATTATATCTTCCTTCTCGATGTGCGTCAATGTATTAATCCCCAGCTTCTCAATCTCCACATCCTCAAGCTCTACGGTCTCCTGGGGCCGACCGCAAATATCACAGATATAAGTAATCTTCATGCCGGCGCCGCAATAGTTTGTCATTACTGGAGAAAAGCGGCCTGACACCTTCTTTCGCTTGTTTAGTTTTTGAGGCTTTGTTAATCTCTTTAATGTGTCCTTTATTTGCCATATATTCTAGCCGGCATGGTCAAAAATATTCCCGCCGTTACAGCTAGGCAACAACCGGCGGCAATTCCCAGCGGGAAACTCACAGGGTTCTGCCTTACAGCGAGGCGCTCTACCCTTTTATGCTTTCAGGGCGTTGTACCGGTTCATGGCTTCTTCCAGGCCCCGCGTTAAAAATACTTCGACGGCATCGGCTGCTTTCAAGACCGCCTCCAGAACAATCTTTTCCTCTGCAGGAGAAAAAGGGGAAAGGACATAATCTATTTCGCTGCCGCTTATGCTTTCCTCAGAACTATCAGGGCGGCCTATTCCCAAGCGCAGCCTGGCAATCTCCTCACTCTGCAAAAGGGCGATAATAGAAGCCATCCCTTTGTGTCCGCCACTTCCTCCACTGGCGCGCAGGCGAATCCTCCCCGACGGAAGATCCAGATCATCATAGACGACAAGCAAGTTCTCCCGCCCCAGTGAAAATAAGCGTAAAAGAGCCGCAACAGCGATGCCGCTGCGGTTCATAAAGGTTAAAGGCTTAGCCAATATTACTTCTCTTCCGGCCACAAAAGTCCTGGCTATACAGGACTGGCCCCGGACTTCTCTCAACCTGGCCTTACTGCGTGAAGCCAGCTCGTCAATTACCAAAAAACCTGCATTATGCCTGGTAAAAGCGTATTTGATTCCGGGATTCCCCAGTCCGACGATTAAAAACAACTCTTTGTCACAGGGCACGCGGTTACTCCTCCTGTGCTTCTTCAGGTTTCTCCTCTTTCTCTTCTGTTTCTTCTTCTTCCGCTTTCTCCGCTTCCTCTATCACTTCGGCGTGCGGCGCCAAAACAGAAGCCACATTTTCATTTTCATCTTCCAGCATTTCCATACCTTCGGGCAGCTTGATATCCCCTACAGTCAAGACATCACCAATTCCCAGCTCTTCAACGGGGACATTAATATACTCGGGGATATCAGCAGGCAGGCAACGGACATTGATCTCCCTCATCTGTGCCTGGAAAATGCCGCCCTCTTTTACTCCCTTGGGATCACCGGTAAAGCTCAAGGGAACCCTTATTTCCAGCTTTTCGTCAAGAGAAATGCGCAACAAATCTACGTGGAGAAAGAAATCCCTCTGCAGGGGATGTCTTTGCACCTCCTTGACCATAACCGTTTCTATGGATGTGCCGTTGCCGCCTTTGAGCTGCAGATCGAGCACGACGTTGGAACCGGCGGCTACGGCTCTCCTGAAAGCCGACGCCTCGAGGGTAATCTTCCGAGATTCGGCACCGCGTCCGTACACTACTCCCGGAATCATCCCTTTGCTTCTTAATTGCCTGTTGCTTCCCTTGGTTGCCTTTTCACGCGGAAAAGCTTCAATCTTAATTCTTTCCATAATTTTCCCGGATGACGGAAACTCCGGGAAACACCTCCTTCTCAGCTTAGTCGAATAATTTACTCACGGAGTGCTCCTTGTGGATACTCTTTATGGCATCGCCAATAAGAGAGGCTACGGATAAAACAGTTATTTTATCCAGCTTTAAGTTGTTATTCAACGGTATGGTATTGGTTACCACTACCTCTTTAATCGGCGACTGCAAGAGGCGCTCTTTGGCGGGGCCGGATAAGACAGGATGAGTACAGCAGGCATAAACGGCCACTGCCCCCCTTCGCAGCAACTCCTCCGCTCCCATGGTAATCGTGCCGGCTGTATCAATAAGGTCGTCAACCATAATTGCTTCTTTGCCCTCTACATCACCGATAATATTCATTATTTCCGCCACATTGGGCTCAGGGCGTCTTTTATCGATAATGGCCAGCGGTAATCTTAAGCGTTCCCCCAGCTCCCTGGCCCGTGTTACCCCTCCCAGATCAGGGGAAACGATTACACCGTTTTTAATATTTTTC
>DLUO01000072.1 GCA_003444595.1 Bacillota bacterium | reverse complement strand
AGATGTGTATAAGAGACAGCTTTATATCTGCCAAAGTTACATGCATAAACGACTGTGCTGGAAAGAGCAGTGGGTATGGATATCGTAAAAAGCTTATTTTCACATTGTTTATAAAGCCGTGTAGAGAACCTGCTGTAGCCGAAGATATCTCAAATTGTGTTTTTGCCGATAAACTATTCGCCAGTGTTTCCGGATGCAGCTCGGCTGAAAAAAAATCAAAGTCTTCCGACTTCCGATGGCCCAGCTGTAATGCTGCAGCTGTCCCCCCGGCCATATATAAGCCCTGTAACAAGTTATTTTCGCTTAGCATGGCCAATAAATCGATTCGCTCTCTCGAGAGGACATTTGCAAACAATTGATTTCCTCCTTGTTTAACCGGAAATAGTTTTTCCAAAAATTTGCTGTTTTTTTGGAAAGGACACGGCTTTTTTTTACAACTTCAGTAATTTCTTGTTGGGGATAGCTCCGCAAAACCCACCGGATAGCGTCGTCGTTACCAAGCTCTAAAAGCCGCTCAATAATAAAAAAACTATGTGTTTCTTTATTAATTTGATTTACCGGATGGTCCCAGAAATACCGGTGAAGGAAGGCTGGAAGCATTGTAATACCTCCAATAATGTTATATCATTATTATACCACATAATTGAAAAATTTAACAGAAGGGGTTGCAGGCCATCTTCTCGCTATATGCTGTCCCCTTCATCACGAGCCGTCGTATAAAAATATGATTACTAAAGAAATAAAAGTAAAAACCATACTCTCCGCATCCAAGATTTATGATTGGGTCATTAATCCATATGTGGGCTGTCAACATGGCTGCTCTTATTGCTATGCTCGTTTTATGAAACGGTTTACCGGGCATAAAGAGCCCTGGGGAGAATTTGTTGATGTTAAGATAAACGCAGCAGATTTGCTTTATGGAGAGATAAGGAAAAAAAAGCGAGGAAGAGTATGGGTAAGTGGCGTCTGCGACCCGTACCAACCATTGGAGGCAAGATATAAGCTGACCAGGCAATGCCTGGAAATACTGGCACAAAACAACTGGCCTGTGACAATCCAAACGCGTTCGCCTTTGGTACTCAGGGATATTGATATTCTGAAGGAAATGCAAGATTTGGAAGCGGGCCTTTCCGTCACAACGGCAGACGATGCCATAAGGAAGATATTTGAGCCCAACGCACCACCTATAAGTGATAGGATAAATGCATTGGATGAGTTGCATAAGGCCGGCATAAAGACTTATGCCATGGTAGCTCCGATGCTTCCAGGGGCGGAGAAGCTTGCAGATCTGTTTAAAGGAAAGATTGATTATCTTTTGCTTGATCGGATGAACTACCATTATGCCGACTGGGTGTATCGAAAATATGGTCTGGAGGACAAACTTACCGATGATTTCTTCCAACAAACGAGTAAAAAACTAAGTAAGAAACTGGCTATGAATATAGGAGAGGAGGAACAACCTTGTCCAAAATAATAACTGCAGCGATCATAACGCTAATCAGCATGATAATCCTGATTACGGCAACAGGATGTTGAGTGCTCTGGTGAGCAGTCTGCCGTTGGCGGACAAAGGAAGAGCCGCAAAGGCCGGAGTAGAATAAGGAGAATATCCTTCGTACTGTAGAAGGTTTCAGTCGATTATTGTATTGCTGGCTATTAATGATTTTCTGGCAGAACGCTTTTTGCCAGGCGTTCTGTTTCTTTTATGAAGAAATCTTTAACAATATTCCACTCAACGTTGTGTAGCATTTCTATGGGTGGAGATTTTTCTGCATCCTCAAAATACTGCAGGCTGCGAAAAATATGATAAAGAGAATAGGATTGATTCGAGTATTTTTTAGGAAACAGATTTAATAGTAGTTCTTGAAGAGATATGCATGTGTTACAGATAAAATAGAGATCGATAAAATCTTTATTGGTGCCTCTATTTGCGATGGCAACAACTTTCATTAGAGCAATGTCCTTTATATCAGCCAAAGTTACATGCATAAACGACTGTGTTGGAAAGAGCAGTGGGTATGGATACAGTAAAAAGCTTATTTTCACATTGTTAATAAAGCCGTGTAGAGAACCTGCTGTAGCCGAAGATATCTCAAATTGTGTTTTTGCCGATAAACTATTCGCCAGTGTTTCCGGATGCAGCTCGGCTGAAAAAAAATCAAAGTCTTCCGATTTCCGATGGCCCAGCTGTAATGCTGCAGCTGTCCCCCCGGCCATATATAAGCCCTGTAACAAGTTATTTTCGCTTAGCATGGCCAATAAATCGATTCGGTCTTTTGAGAGGACGTTTGCAAACAATTGATTTCCTCCTTGTTTAACCGGAAATAGTTTTTCCAAAAATTTGCTGTTTTTTTGGAAAGGACACGGCTTTTTTTAACAACTTCAGTAATTTCTTGTTGGGGATAACTCCTCAAAACCCACCGGATAGCGTCGTCGTTACCAAGCTCTAAAAGCCGCTCAATAATAAAAAAACTATGTGTTTCTTTATTAACTTGATTTACCGGATGGTCCCAGAAATACCGGTGAAGGAAGGCTGGAAGCATTGTAATACCTCCAACAATGTTATATTATTATACCACAAAATTGAAAATTTTAACAGAAGGGTTTGCGGGCCATCACTGCAGCGATCATAGCGCTAATCAGCATGATAATCCTGATTTTATCCTGCCTTGAAGGAGGGCTTTTCTGCGAACTGGCTTTCATACAGCTCCTTGTAGAAACCTTCCATGGCCAGCAGCTGGCTATGCGTGCCCTTCTCCACCACCTCCCCTTCATTCATGACCAAAATTTTATCCGCGTTGTGTATGGTAGATAGCCTATGAGCAATAACAAAGCTGGTCCGGCTTTTCATCAAGTCGGCCATGGCTCTCTGGATGAGCAGCTCTGTGCGTGTATCGACGCTGCTGGTGGCTTCATCCAGGATCAGGATGGCCGGATCGGCCAATATAGCGCGCGCGATGGTGAGCAGTTGTTTCTGCCCCTGGGAAATATTTGACGCCTCTTCATTTAGAACGGTATCATAACCGTCAGGAAGGGTACGGATAAAACGATCGGCATAGGCCGCTTTTGCTGCGCTGACGATCTCATCTTCGCTGGCCCCTATCCTTCCGTAGGCAATGTTATCCTTAATGGTGCCCTTAAAAAGCCAGGTATCCTGCAGGACCATGCCGAAAACAGAGCGCAGCGTGCCGCGCCTTATATCCCTGATATCCAGGCCGTCAATGGTGATTTTGCCATCGTTAACCTCGTAAAAACGCATCAACAGGTTGACTAGTGTCGTTTTACCCGCGCCGGTGGGACCTACAATGGCAACCGTCTGTCCAGCCTTCACATCGATATTCATCTTGTTTATAATTATTTTTTCTTCACTGTAACCAAACCTGACGTTATTGAACCTGACGTCACCGCGCGGAGAAAAAGCAGACAGAGCTTCAGCGCTGTCCGGGATCTCCTCAGCTTCGTCCAGAAGCTCAAAAACGCGCTCAGCAGCTGCTATAGTAGACTGGATAATGTTGGCTATGCTGGCGAAATTGACGATGGGATGGGTAAGCTGTTTGGAGTACTGGATAAAAGCCTGCAAATTTCCGATAGGGATCCTGCCCTGAGCGACCAAAATACTTCCCACGATGCAGACCAGCACGTAACCGAAGTTATTTATAATTCCGATCAGCGGCATGATTATACTGGAGATAAATTGCGCGCGCCAGCTTGATTCATACAATTTCTCGTTTATCATATTAAAACGCCGGATTGCTTTCTCTTCATTGCCGAAGGCCTTGACGATCATGTGGCCGCTGTAAGTTTCTTCTATATAGCTGTTAAGTCTGCCGAGCTCTTTCTGCTGCGCGGCAAAGTTCTTCTGCGCATAGGCAGCGATCTTGACTGTTACCACATAAGATAGAGGAAGCGTTACAAGGGCAATCACTGTCATCCACGGGCTTATGGTCAGCATCATCACCAATATCCCAGAAACGGTGACCAGCGATGTTATCAGTAGCATCAGGCTCTGCTGTAAGGTGGTGCCGATAAGGTCTATATCATTTGTGACCCGGCTTAGAATCTCTCCATGGCCGTGAGAATCAAAATACTTTAACGGTAAGCGGGAGAGTTTCGCGCTGACCTCTTCACGGAGGTTATATACCGTTTTTTGGGCTACACCAGCCATGATATAGTGTTCCAGGTAAGTAAATACCGCGCTTAAAATGTATAGCATAACGAGTAAAAGAAGGATCGACGCGATCCGCTCAAAATCGATGCCGGCACCCGGAACTCCCCTTAGTTTGTTCATTACTCCTTCAAATATAATTGTCGTAGCCTCCCCCAGAATTTTCGGGCTGATGATATTAAAAACCGCTCCCCCAACAGCTGCTGCTAAAACAACCAGCAGCCAAAACCGGTATGGCCTTAAATACCCCAGCAGCCTGATGAGGGTTCCCTTAAAATTTTTTGCTTTTTCAGAGGGCATGGACAACCCTTTTATCCGTCTGCCTCTTGTCGGGCCCAATGGAGGAATACTATGTCTGTGTTCGGTGCTCAAGCGATCCCCTCCTCTGAAAACTGCGAAGAAACAATCTCCCGGTAAATAGCACAGTCATTCAGCAACTCTTCATGGGTGCCGATACCGGCAATTTTTCCTTCTTCCAGGACAATAATCTGGTCGGCCTCCTTAACCGTACTGACCCTCTGCGAGATAATAATTACGGTCGAATCTTTTGTTTCCTTGAAAAGCGCAGAGCGGAGCCTTGCCTCTGTTTTGTAATCGAGGGCTGAAAAACAGTCATCAAATATATAAATTTTTGCTCTTCTAACAATTGCTCTGGCTATGGATATACGCTGTTTCTGCCCTCCTGAAATATTTCGGCCTCCTTGGGCAATCATGGAAGAGAAGCCTTCTTTCATATCCAGGATAAAGCTTGCCGCCTGTGCAGTCTCGGCTGCTCTCACGATATCTTTTTCCTCAGCATCTTCCCGGCCGAAGCGGATGTTTTCCAGCACAGAACCGGAAAAGAGAACTGCATTTTGGGGCACGAAGCCAATTTTGCTGCGCAGGCTTTCCTGTGTCATCTCCCGCACGTCAACGCCATCTACAAGTATGCTGCCGCTGTCTACATCATAAAAACGCAGTATCAGGCTAGCGAGGGTGGATTTTCCCGAACCCGTACTGCCGATGATTCCCGTAACCTTGCCTGGCCTGGCCATGAAAGAAATGCCGCTGAGAGCCGAGTGTTCCGCTCCGGGATAACTGAAGGTGACATCCCTGAACTCCACGGAGCCGCCTTTACCTTTCGTCTTTTTAGCATTTTCCGGATCTCTGATCTCGACAGCAGTATCGAGAATTTCATTAACTCTTGCCGCTGAAGCAGTGGCACGTGGGATAGCCGCGAAAATTCTGGATATCGCTACAAAGGAGAACATAATGTGCATGGCATATTGGATAAACGCCATCAAATTGCCCACGTCTGTAAAACCAAGATCGATACGGATACCTGCAAACCATACAATACCCACAATGGTTAAATTCATAACCAGGGCCATTAAGGGCATCATCGCTCCCATAATGCGGTTAACGCGGATCGCTGTAGCGGTGTAATCCCTGTTGGCATCCTGAAAACGCTGTTTTTCGTAGTCATCTCGGTTAAAGGCCCGGACAACCCTTATCCCGGTCAGCCTCTCCCGCATTATAAGGTTCAAATTGTCCAGTTTAACCTGCATGGCTTGAAAAAGAGGAACCCCTTTTCTCATGGTAATGAAGATAATGGCAAACAGCACCGGAATGACCGCAACGAAGGTCCGTGCCAGAACAGGTTCTATGGAAAAGGCTAAAAATAAGCTGCCGATGCTTAACATGGGTGCCATAACTATCATGCGCATTCCAAATAATAAAACGTTTTGAAGCTGGGTGATATCATTCGTCGTGCGGTTAATAAGGGAAGCGGTGCCGAAGCGGTTAAACTCGTGCAGCGAAAAACTCTCCACGCGAGAAAAAACCTTTTCACGCAGAAGCCTGGCAAATCCTGCGGCAGTCCTAGAAGAGAGATAGCCGGACAGGATGAATGCTGAAGCCCCGGCTGCTGCAAATACCAGCATGCGGATGCCAACATGCCAAATATACTGAATATCTCTGTTTACTATGCCTACGTTAACCATATCGGCTGATAGCGTGGGAAGGTAGAGGTCAGCCAGCGCACGTATCATGACCAGGATCAGAGTAGCACAAATAGGCAATCTAAAGGGTTTTAGGTAGCGAAACAGCTTCAACTCACTAATTCACTCCATTTCGCGCTCTTTCGGAATACCGTTAAAGAAGTCGATACTCTCTGAGAGCAGTTCGATAAGCAGGAGGCTTTTTTCTCTGCCAGATGCCCAACCAGGCCGCTGTCTTCATTATAATATAGCATTAATTCAAAAGGAAATCCCGGACTTTTATATTAACTGATGGAAAGTTTACTTGACATTTAAAGGTGTAGTGTTATAATAAATGTAAAGCAAACTTTCCGTTTTTATTTAATTTTTATCATGGGTTATATTTATGCCGCGCTAATGCTCATTTTTGCGTTACTAAATTTAGATTATATCGTAATTTTGTTTTTAGTCGGTTCATACTTAACTGTCTACGGCATTATGATTTACTATCTTTCCAGGCTTAGAAAACGGCAAAGTAATCGATAATCAGGAACGGGCTATGGAGATTGTACAGTTGTCTTGCAGATACGGCATCCGCAATTTCTCAACAAGTTTTTGCTCACCCTACCCCAAGGTTGTCCAAAGGCTTGCCAGGCACGGATTTATCCTGCTGCCATATTCAACTGAAATGCAGCTGGAGATCCTGAACATGCTAAAGAAGTCGTCCGGCCAGGAGGTTGTTCATGCCTGCTGCATACCCGGCGCGCCGGTGAGCAGGTGTATCGATGGAGAGCTGCTCAGCAGGCTGCACCCGCAAAAAGAACAGTGTACCACCGCCAAAGCCAAAAATCAGAGAGAGCTGTGCGGATGCACCTCTTCAATTGATCTGGGCTGGTACGCTATGACCTGTAAAAGCGGTTGTCTATACTGTTACGCCAATCCGGACCAATAAGTCCTCTCATGAAGGAGCATTACCTTGCCTTCTCGCAATCAAAATTAGAGTTGCAACTTCGGATACACGTAAACCGGGCCGACTCCCTAACTTTGCGTGGTTCGGCACTCCCATCTATTTATATTAACCAGCCCCTGTATGGGGGATTTTCTTTTTCCATAGTTATCTTTAATACTATTTAAATTAACTATAGATAGATTGTATTGGACAAGGAAGAGAGCAAATGGAATAATGGATTTCGTAGCAGGCTACTGTATTTAGCTAAACACACTAAAGAAATTGGCGGGAGGAGAAGAAGTGAGAAAAAGCTTGTTACTTCTACTGTCGTTTTTTTTACTTTTCATGCTGGTGTTAGGGGGGTGTGCAGAACAGAAAACGTCTGCCCCCGGGCCGGCGGAGGAAGCTTCCGGGGATGACACAAGGGGAGAAAGGGTGTTGCGTCTCGATGAACAGAATCTTGGTTTTCCCTCCGTCTATACGGTCTCGTCCCGGGGTCGTGGGTATCTGTTAACCAGTTTTCTGTTCGATACTCTGACCTGGAAAGACGAAAAAGGCCTGGTGCCCTTGCTTGCAGAGCGCTGGGAGCTGGCTGATGATGCCAAAAGTTGGACCTTTTATCTTGTTAAAGATGCTTTTTTTAGCGATGGAACCCCTGTTACTGCCGAAGATGTGAAGTTTTCCTTTGAATATATGCAAGAACATCCACATCCCTGGGTTTCTCTGGAGATGGTAAAAAACGTGGAAGTTGTGGACGAGCATACGGCAAAAATTGAACTGGTTGATACTTATGCTCCGTTTTTAAGCGAAATCGCCGGAAATGTGCCTATAATGCCCCGGCATATCTGGCAGGATGTTACCGACCCCAGCCAGTTTAATACCCCCGAATCGGTCATCGGTTCCGGTCCATTCACCTTGGAGCACTATGATCCCACAGCGGGAACATATATCTTTGCCGCGAATACGAACTACTTTTTGGGTGCTCCGGTTATCGATAAGCTTATATTTTCAGAAGTCAACGACCCTCTTCAGGCCTTGGCCGACGGTGATCTGGATGCCGCACAGCGCCTCGGCTATGGTGAGGCGATGCGCCTGAAGAGTGAAGGCCGGTTCAACGTCTTGGAAGGTCCCGGATTCTGGGTATATCGCCTGTATTTTAATTTCGATTTCCCTGAATTTACGGAGAAGAGCGTCAGGAAAGCTTTTTATTATGCCATCAACAGAGATGAAATTGTGGAAAAAGCCGTCGGTGGCGGGGCTGATCCCGGCAACGCGGGGCATATCCACCCCGATTCGGAATGGTACTATCCTCAGGTAAAAGAATACGATTTCGACCCGGATCTAGCCAGGAATTTACTTGATGAGGCCGGGATACTGGACAAAGACGGCGACGGTATCCGTGAATTTAACGGCAAAGCTATGCAGTATGAACTTTTAGTGGTAAATGACAGAGTAAATGAAGCGGAAATGGTGAAAAGCTACCTGGGAGATATTGGTGTGGCGCTAGAGATCAAAACACTGGATCAGAACAGTGTGGACTCGCTAATCAAAGAGGGTAAATTTACTTTAGCCCTGAACGGGCACGGTTCTTTCGGCGGGGACCCTGTCTTATTGGCCCGTTTTGTCAGTGATGAAAGAAGCCTGGGATCTACCCCCAGCGTGACGGCTCAAGGGGGAGGGCAGTGGGTTAATGAGGAGTTTAACGATCTTTTTGCCCGGCAGTTGAGGGAGATGGACTACGAAGAACGTTACAAGCAGGTTGCCCGCCTGCAGGAGATTATTGCTGAAGAACTCCCCACCCTGACCCTTTATTACCGGAAGATAACCTTTGCTTATAATCCGGAAGCGTTAAACGGCTGGTTTTTTACAAAGGACGGCGTTGCCCGGGCAGTTCCCACCGTTCAGAACAAACTGGTTTATATCAGAGGAACTTGGGGTAGGTAGGCTTTGCCTTTGTTTTTTCGCTCAAGACCAAGTCTTAAATGGTTGTGTACTGTTCTGGGCAGAAACTGTATGCAGCTTGGTATCCTGATCATTCTGGGGTTTCTTCTGCCTCGCTTAATACCGGGAAGCCCCCTTTCTTTCTCTGCTGATCAGATTGATGTTCTCAATGCCATGCTGCCGAAGGAGACTTTTAACCGTTTCACGGATTATTACGCTCCCGAGCAGCCGCTTATCAAGCAGTTTGCCGGCTATCTGAGACATCTTGCGAGGGGGGACTGGGGGTATTCCTTTTATTATGGGCTGGCAGTCAGGGAGATTGTTATGAGCAGGGTAACCCTGACCCTCTTTTTATCGTTGACTTCAATTGTAATTTCGATTTTTATCGCCGTTTCCCTGGGAGCATATCTCGCCCTGAAGGGGGGCGGATACCTGGAAAAAGGTCTCCTAACCCTGCTTCTTGTCCTGCAAACGATCCCGGTTTTTTTATTGGCCATTCTCTGCCGCATGTTATTTGCCCATCACCTGGGCTGGTTCCCTGCTTTTGGAGCTTATCCTTTGGTTATGACCCCGGCAGATGCGGGGTTTGCCCTTCATTTTCTGAGGCATGCCATCCTTCCCATCGCTGTTCTGATCCTTTATACAGTACCTCCAGTGGCTGTTCTGACCCGCAATGTTGTGCAGAAAATAAAAAGAGAGCCTTACGTTGAAGCTGCTTATTATTTCGGTATCAGGGAAAGAATAATTTGGCTCTATTATATTTTGTTGAACAGTTTACCGGAGATTTTAGGTCGCTTGAATATTACTTTTCTCTATGCTATTGCAGGGGCTCTCTTTGTGGAGATTATTTTTTCCTACCCCGGGATGGGCACTTTAATGAAAGTTGCGGTGGAAGCAAGGGACTATCCTCTCATACAGGGTATCTTTCTGGTAACCAGCATCTATAGTATCGCTATTAATATGCTCTTTGAACTGCTGTCTATAAAATTAAACCCGAGACTGACAAAGATGACATGAGAAATGCAACTGTCAAAAAAGCAGCCCTGCTTGTTCTTCTCATCATGGTGGTGCTGGGGATAGCATATCCAGCTCTAGCGCCCTTTCACCCCGATGATTTTTCTTTTCCGGCGCTGCTGCCCCCTGGGGGTAAGCACCTGTTGGGTACGAACAAGATGGGGCAGGATATTTTTTCCGCCCTGTTGGCCGGTTTCAGGGTCACCATTAGCATCGCGCTTATTGTTTCTTTTTGTTCCACTTTGATTGGGACAGCGCTGGCAGTTAGCTGTGCTTTTTTCCGTCACTGGGTGGACCGCTTTATAATGCGTGTCACGGAAATATTTATCATTGTGCCGGAGATCATTGTCATAATGCTCTTTGCCGCTTTTGCGGGACCAAAAGTAGCCGATGTGGTTATGGTGATGATCTTTTTTTCCTGGAGCCGGATAACCCGTATCTTGAGAGGGAAAGCGATGGTAATTATCAATCAGGATACGGTGCAGTACACTCTATTATTAAAAGGAAATCTCCTAGATGTGGGCAGGAAAATGTGGCCGTATTTTTATCCGGCCGTAACGACCCTTTTTATTCAGCAGTGCGGCAGGGCGGCGGTATATGAAGCCACGCTCTCTTTCCTGGGCATTGGAGATCCGGCCCTTAAATCCTGGGGACGCACTATAAGGGCCGCTCTCGATTATGAGGGTATCTTCTGGGACCATACCTACCTTTGGTGGCTACTCCCCCCTATTTTATGCTTGGTTCTTTTTGTGCTGGCCTTGGCTCTGCTTACCTTTGATTTTGATGAGGAAAGTGAAAGTGCTGAGAGGAGCGAGTAAGCAAAGATGACGCCCATTTTGTTCGTGGAAGGCTTAAAAGTCCGCTACCGATCTTCAAAGGCACAGTTGCCGCTGTCGTCGAATTCATCCCAGCCGCCTTTGCCGGTTGTTTTCCAATATCCCCTAATGCAGGTGGGAAAGGGGGAGTGTCTGGGGATCGTCGGACAAACCGGCTGCGGCAAGACCACGCTGCTCAATGCCCTTTTCCAGCCCCGGTTTCCCGGCGTGGTTAGCTACCGGCGGGCAGAAATACTGGGCAGGGATCGAAACAGCATCCCTGCTCCCGAACTGTACAGCCGTATATCATATCTCCCTCAGTATGCCCAAAACGCCCTCAATCCCTCTCTTACCGTGAGGAATCATTTTCGTCATGTTCAAAGGAGCCTGCAAACAGTGGAGGAAAATATTTGGCATGCCTGGATGGAAGAGCTCAAGCTCTCTCCGCAAGTTCTGGAGCATTTTCCTTACCAGCTTAGCGGAGGGATGAAACAGCGTTTAATCCTGCTGCTGGGTTTTTTAAAAAGGCCGGAACTGTATATCCTGGATGAGCCTTCTTCAGGAATTGATGCTGTTACCATGAAGATCATCCTGGATTTTTTACGGAGAAGAAAGGAAGAAGGGGTTACTTTCCTCATGGTTTCTCACGACCTCGGACTGGTTAGCAATTTTTCCGACAGAGCGTTGATTTTGGAGGAACAGTTATGCGCGAAGCAAAATCCCTGTTGAGCGTGCGGAATGTGGAGAAAAGCTATGAGATATTGGGCGGAGGGAAAATTCACGTTCTACGAAAAGTCAGCCTGGAAGTAAAACAGGGGGCCATGGTCGGCCTTCTCGGCGAGAGCGGCGCAGGCAAAACGACCCTCGCCAGGATAATTACCGGCCAGGAGACGCCGGATGGAGGGGAGCTTTTTCTGGAGGGAAAGCCGCTTTTGCCCCTGCAACGCCGGTCTTTTACCCTTGCAGCGGATATCCAGTATATTTTCCAGGACCCTTATTCAGCCCTGGAGCCCAGCTATACTGTGGAGCAGACTTTGCGCGAACCGCTGCGCCTGTGCCAGAGAAGGAGACGGCAGGGTATGTTCAGCCCGCAGGAGGCTCTGGAGCTGGTGGGTCTTCCTTATGCCAGCTGGGCCTTTAATAAAAAAATTGGGGAGCTAAGCGGCGGACAGCGCCAAAGAGCAGCTATCGCCCGGGCTCTGATCCCCCGCCCCCGCTTGTTGATCGCCGATGAAAGCGTCTCCATGCTCGATGCAAAAAGCGCCCACTCCATTCTGGATCTTCTGCAGGCTATTAACGCTGAAGCGTCTCTCGGCATCTTATTTATTACCCATCAGATCAGTGTTCTCAAAAAAATATGCACATATGTTTACGTTTTGTACCAAGGCCGTATTGTGGAAGAAGGAGTAACTGAACACGTTCTGAATTCTCCAGCCGATGCCTATACCCGACAACTGGTGGAAAATATGAAATTTTTTGGGGAGGTACAAAGCTTTGTCTAAAATTATATATGTTGACCTGGATAGATTTAAAATTAGCGAGGAAGCCTTTGTCTTTAAGAATCTCTCTTCAGTAGGAAGAGGTCTGGCTGTGCAGCTTATTGGAGCACTGACCGTCCCAAAAACAGGCCGCGGCCGCGGCAATTGTCTGGTTCTCGCTCCGGGATTGCTGTCAGGCACAAAGGTTCCCTCCACAGGAAGGCTGGTTATCGCCGGTTTAAAAGTTCGGGAAAGGGGCCTTCACTTGGCTAATACAGCGGGGCCTTTTGCCCAAAAGCTTGCCTCCCAGGGAGTGTCCGCCCTTGTTGTCACCGGTTCCTATAGCCCCGGCCGGACAGCAGTAATACACATCCGGGAAGAAGGCGTGGATCTGCATATTTTCCCGGTGCTGAAGGATAAACCTGTCGGTGAAACTATCAGCTTTCTGCGGGAAAAATGGGGAAAAGACTCAGCCATTGTAGGAGTTGGGCCGGCCGGGGAGCATCTGCTTCCCCTCGCCGGGATTTTCAGCACTTATCCTGCCCGGGGCATACCCGTTTTTTCCGTAAGCCGTGACAAAGGTGGGGAGGTTTTTGGGAGTCTGGGATTAAAAGCCGTGGTCATATCCACAAAGCCTCACTTTTCGGCAGATGTTCAGGATCCAGATAGGTTATCGATCTACAGCAAGCAGCTGAGCAGGCTCATCGTGCAGCATCCTGTTTGCGGGGGCGCGCTTCCCGCTTACGGTTCTATCACTTTAATGAAAATGCTGCAGGAGTACAACCCGGAAGAAGCTTTTCAGAGCAAAGCGCAAAGGGAAAAAACCGGAGTCAACATAGATGGCGTCACGGTAAAAGAAAGGGAAGAAAAGAAAGAGCAGCGTGTTAATAGGGCTAAAAAAACAATTCGCCTGAATCGCAACTGTGCCTCCGGTTGTGTAGTGGGTTGTCTGAACAGGCATGCCGCCAACACTGGCGAGGTATTAAGCTCACCCATGGAAAATGAAGTAATAGCGGCATGTCGGGAAATGTTTGGGATAAATGACCTGCATTTTGCCCGGCGCATCACGCGACGCTGTTTTGAGTTCGGCCTGGATCCCATAGAGTTTATTGCCAGCTGCAAGATGTTGTTTCAGGCAGAGGGGACGCCTTGGCAACTCTCTGCAATCGAGCATATGGCGGAGGAGGTGGAAAGGCTTTCGTTGCGGGGAAGGGCTTTGGGCAGCATGACAGCAGGGTTAGCTGCTCTTTTTGCGGACGATCCGGCGCTACAGCCCCTGGTAACCCGCCCCTCGGAGAAGGAAGCTCCCGCGTTTGTCATCCGCCTGCCTTATAGGGAAGAGGGCTTGGAAGACATTAGCGACCTGGACTATCTGTCCGCATACACGATCGCCTCCACCAACCTTGGGCTATGTCTCTTTACTTCTTTTGCCCTGCTCGAAAGTCCCCAGGGTTTGCAAATATTATCTAATTTGATAGAGGCAAAAACAGGAGAAAAGATCTCGGCAAGAGAAATAATTAGAGAAGGTTTACAGTGCAACTGGATATAGAAAGTTTTTATTACGGATAAAACAGCATCCCGTAAAAAGACATGGATTAAAATATATGATAAATTTGACATGCGTATAATTTAGGTGCATAATTTAATTGCAGGAGGCAATATAGTTGATCGTTGAGAGATATTAAAAATCCTGCATAAAGATGGATGGAGAAAGACGGAGATGATATACCGGTGGATAATAGGGCTCAAGGAGTGATACCTAAATGTCAACTATTGTTTTTTTTATTTTAGAGTTTGTCAGAATTTTATTTATCATTACAATAGGCTCAGTTTTACTAATTAATTTGGAAACTTGGATTTTTAAAATTACTGGCAAAGAAGCATTAGATTACGCCTGGATGCTTGGGATTGCAAACATTATATTTGTATTTGTAGTTTATAGAAATATATTGCAGTTTAGTGGGTGGTTTAAGAGTGCTAGAAGCAAGAAACTGAACAAAACTATCACTCTTATCCTTTTAGCCATTGCTTCTGCATTAATTATAGTTCCCCTTTCTACTGGTTGCCAATTTATGAAAAAAGAAACAACAGACACAATTAGTAATACGCTGGAAGCCCGCGACCTGGAAGGAATGAAACAAAGAATAAAAGAAGCGGGTTTTCAAGAGGAAAAGTACTCTGTTAATAAGCTTTATGCAGAATAAAACAGTATAGGAGAAAAGACAAAACTCAGCAAGTATAAAAAGGGCAGCTCTTATTACTTGATTCTAGAATTTTCCTCTGAAGAAAAAATTTTTGCCCCAAACATTATTGTTCAGCTGGACAATATTGAAACAACCAGGCCACAGGCTATTTATTCGGAAGGGTTACGCCCTCACTCGGAATGTTTCTTTTTTTCTTCTGCCGGTCTGCATTCAAGCCGTTTTCATTTCATGACATCTCATGAAGGAATAGATAAGCAGTGGGTTGCTTTTTACATGGAAGCTAAAGAAAAGTATGAGTCCAGCGATACAATTCATGGGGAATTTTTACTTGAAGTTGAAGGTGAGCACTGGGGTTGGGCGTTTTAGTAAACTGACTTTGTAATGAAAGGAGTATATTATGATTGGTTTGCTTAATTTAGGAAGCCTCGTGCTTGGTCTTATTGCTTGGATACTTCCTGTCGTTAATCTCAGGCGATATAAAGAGCGTGACTATAGGAATTGGGTCGTTTTTCCTGAACCATTTTCTGCAGTATAGAAAAAGCCTCTTTTTTCCCCATGGGATTGCGATAGGGCCTCTCTTCTGTCAAGGCCTGGTAAATGTCACTGACGGCCATGATCCCTAAGTTTACAGTGCTGTGCTGAATGTGTTTCATATAAATATAAGCTGCTTCCTTTCTGCAATGATGCTAAAGATGTTATTGCCTGTTTGAACGTTCTTTAATAGATAAATTGATGTCAAACTCCCCGATCTCGGTCCTGAGGGTGAGAAATAAAGCTTTATCCGTAGCCAAAGAGATTGATTTATTGGTGCCAATAATGATCTGGGGCGGCACAATATCGCAGTTGTACTCCTCCAAGGAGAGATAAGTAGCCGCATTGCCGCTGATAATATTGGCGACCTCGCCGAGGGCGGAGGTTACGAAGCTGTCCAGTTTGTCCACCTCCAGACCCGACATAATCTTTACCATCTCAAAGGTCATCTTTTTAGGGAAGCTAAACAAAACCGTCCCGGCAAGATCGCCGGTCATCCCGATGATAACATTTGCCTCCTTTCCTGTCACCATCTCCTCAACAACACCTAAATTGATCCTTTCTGTACTGAGATCCAGCATTCGCTCAAAAACATCCTGAGCCGCCTTGTAAAAAGGGTTAATATACTCTGCTTTCATTACACTTCACCTGCCATCTTTGCCGCATATTGGCCGATTTGTTGATCTGCGCCGGCCACGTGATTGATCAACCAGGCCATGAGTTTGCCGCCAAATTCTTGGACCAGATCCTCGTCAAAGCCTTCTTTGGAGAATTTCTCCACATAATTTTCTACCTCTGCTTTAAATTTTTCATGGACTTGGCGATGTTTTTCGTAACCTGAAAAGCGGATTTCTTTTTGATACTGCTCTTCATCGGCAAAATGGGTTACCACGTACGAGCCCATAAAATCCAGGGTCTCTTTAACCTTGGCCAGCTTTTCTTTCCAGGCCCCCTCCTGCCGGAGAGCCTTTAAGAAGCTCTCTACCCTGCGAAAGAGCTCTTCGTGCTGCTCATCGATCCTTTTCACACCAATCCTATACTTCTCCTTCCACATCAAGCTGCATTCCCCCTTTTGTTGGGCAAGTTTTTATCTTTAAGATCATTTCTTCTTAATAACCTTTTTCTTTTACGAATAATTTTATATAGCACATTATAAAAAAGATTTCTGTTTTCATCAATCCAAAATATTAAAGTTGATAGAGAAATTTTCCACCTTTTTAGCTATTTTCCAGTAATATTCTATATAAATCTGCTTTTTACAACAATCCTCGGTGGGGGTCAGGAAAGTGCTGAAAGGAATTAAAATGGAAGGTAGAGAATTAATACCGGGCAGGAGGCAAAGAGTATGACTGTGATCAAGGAATGAGCTTATGAGCGGTGGGGGCGGGCAACACGCCGGTGGTGGTTTTTCATGCTGGCGGTGCTAATCGTCCATTATGCGCCTGGCTCGGAGGGTGTTCTTAATGAAAAGGTTTGACAGATTATTTGCCGGGATCACATTGGGATTGGCCATCCCGGTAGTGACAATGTGCCTTTCATGGTGGGGCAGTTACTTGTTCGGTTTGGGTGACACCTACATTAAATGGGGGGCGATTGCCGGCCTGCTGGTAGGATTGTACCTCGATAAGATTGTTTTACGCGGCCTAGTGAATAACTTCTACAACTTGCCGCTAGTTGTACCGTTCGCTCTTTACCTGTTCTACTCGGTTGGCCTTCTCGGCTTCTTCATGGGCGTACCTGTCTTTAATGTTCTTGTCGGGGCGGCGGCGGGAGTATATACAGGAAGAAAAGCGAAAATTAATGGACAGGACCGGCGAAAATTCCGTGAGGCGCTTAAGAAGACAGCTGTTTTGGCGACATTTGTTTTACTGGCAGTATGCTCTTTCTCCGCTTTTGTTGCGCTGGTTGACAACTCTACCGCAGGCAACCTGCAAGGAATGCTGCATTTAGGATTTGAAATTACCCGGATGATGATCTGGTTCTTGATTGTCTTGGGCGGCCTAGCTTTGTTAGCCGTGCAGTTACTACTTGTGTACGCGGCAGGTAAAGCAGCCTATAACAAATAACCAAGTTTTTCCCTAATCCATAATACGACTTTGTTGTCTGCCTCGTGGGAAAAACTACCTTTATATGGACGCACGGTGTGAAAATAAAGCTGGGCTTTCCGGGGATGAAGGTTCTGCAATTTTTGCTCCAGCCTGCCGCTAAAGGTAAAGGTAGAGGGAAAGGGAAACGTTTTCCCCGGCAGTTTAATATTGCTGTTACGCATCAATTGTGAGAGACCATTAATATTTTTTTTGTAGATCTTACGCTGTTTGGCCGTCGTCAGGCAAAGCAGCGTTTCTTTTTGACGTTTTCCTTAATTTTGCCGCACTGTTTCCAGTTATAAAAAGCTGGTGCAATATTGTGTTGTCAGAACCAGCTCGATCGAAGAAGTAATATCCAGTTTAAGTTCAAAATGTAAGCATAAGTAATATATTGTAAATAAAATCTATTTAAACTCTTGGCTTTGACAACGGTAAACTGGAATTGCAAGGTTAAGGAGTAGCATAACTGATGATGGCAGCAGGATTGAAAATTAACAGGGAAGATACAGCCGGATTTTTTTTCAAATGCAAATTTTTTCGGCAAAGATGCCCTCCGGCTTTGTAAAATATTCAAAGAAGAAGCAAGACCAAAATTGTCGGTCTTACTGTTTTTTGAAACCTTATATAATTGTCCCGCAAAAAAACAGATTTTGACTGGTACATTTCCAAGGAGCAGATAATTAAAATTACCAAAATAAAAGTCAGTTAAATGAAAAATAGTTTTCCAAGAGATTGTTGCAAAGGAGTGAATAAAAAATGTTACAGTTTAAAAGTATCGGACAAAGAATTGCTGCATTTGTTATTGCCATTCTGCTTGTGGTTTGCGCCGGTCTGGGGATAATTTCTTACACCAGGTCTTCTGGTGCTGTCGTAAACGAGGTGGAGCGTTCGCTTGTGCAGCTTGCCGAAGAATGTGCGGCGAAAATCGAGTCGGAGCTTGAACGCAAACTTGATGTTTTTAGAGTCCTTGCAAATTTGGAGGTAATCGGCTCTCCTGAAACTGAGTTAGAAGAGAAGCTGTCGGTTCTTCGTAGGGAAGCGCAAAGAAACGATTCTCTGAACATTGCCTTTTCTTATAGCAACGGTGCTGCCATTACCGTTGATTATGTTGAAATGCAAATCGGTGACAGGGAATATTTCCAGAAGGCAATGCAGGGAGAAGCAAATATGTCCGATCCCATTATAAGTCGCGAAGATGGCACAATGGTCATGGTTAATATCGCCCCCGTCTATTATGGCAGCAGAATTACCGGCGCTGTTTTCGGCACCAATGATGCTGCTTTTTTGACCGATTTTACCGATCAGATGGGTTTCGGGGAAAGGGGATACGCCTTTATTACCAATTCTACTGGGTTGTTAATTGCACACGAAAACAGGGACTTCATTTATGATCAAGTAGATTTCAGGGAAATGGCCAAAACCGATCCCGATTATGAAGAATTGGCGCGGCTCATAGACAAAATGGTTGCCGGAGAAAAGGGAGTGGAGTCATATTATTTTCAAGGAGAAAAAAGGTATATGGCCTATCAACCTATCGGAAATACCGGTTGGAGCCTGGCGGTGGGCTCTTTTGAAAACGAAATACTTGCCGGTGTCCGACAGTTAAGAAATGTTATTATGGCAGTTTCTTTAGGGGCACTTGTTCTGGGCGTATTACTTGCCCTGTGGTTGGGGCGTGCCATCTCAAGTCCCATTAAAGATGCCAGTACATTTGCTGATAATATGTCATATGGTGATTTCTCCAATGAGCTGCCCTCTTCCGTTCTTAATATGAAGGACGAAATTGGTATTCTGGCACGCAGTTTTGACAGGATGCAGAAATCTTTGCGGGAGATGCTCTCCAAGGTGAAAGCAGGGTCTGTAAAAGTCCATCAATCCAGCGAATCCCTGGCCGCTTCCTCTGAAGAGATGAGTGCCAGCCTGGAAGAAGTTGCTTCCTCAGCTAACGAATTCTCCAGTGGGGCAAGCAATTTAAGTGAAGGTGCCAATGAGATGCACAAAATGGGGATACAGATTTCCGAAAGGGCACAAGACGGATATGGGGCTGTGGAAAAAGCGGTCTCGCAAATGGGAGACATATCCGAAAACGTTGCTAATCTTAAGGAAAACGTCTCCTCATTGAACGCTCAGGTAGAAAATATTGGAAGTATCGTAGGCACTATTAAAGGCATCGCCGAACAAACCAATCTGTTGGCACTTAATGCAGCCATTGAGGCTGCCAGAGCGGGTGAGCAGGGCAGAGGTTTTGCCGTAGTCGCCGAGGAAGTGCGTAAACTTGCCGAACAATCTGCTTCTTCGGCAGAAGAAATTACAAAAATTATTACTTCCATACAGTATGAGTCCCGCAATGTGGCCGAACAAATGTCTGAAAGCGTGAAAAGCGTGGAAAACGGCACTGAGGCTGTATTTTATGCCGGAGATATCTTAAAACAGATTATCGATCAGATCCAGGGAATTGTCGGCCGTATCGAGCAAGTGGCTTCCGTCGCGCAGGAAATCGGCGCAGGCAGTGAAGAAGTCTCTGCGGCTGTAGAGGAACAAACGGCAACCATGAACGAGATTGCCAATTCAGCTTCGGATCTTCAGGGTTTGGTGGATGAACTGAACAATGCTATAGCCGCGTTTAAGTTTTAATAATGATTTACGTCTCTTAGCCGGACATGAGAAGGCTGCTCCCAAAAGTTCCGGGAGCAGCCTTCAGGCTTTCGGATTTTGCGATTGGCCGATGCCCCAGTATTCGTAAGATATTTTCATAATTTCCTCAGCAGAATGCAATATTGCTCCTGCTTTCCTTTGCAGGTTTGCTGGTCTGCCGCCAGGGTTTAAATAAAAATGCCTTCTATCGTTCTGGGTACCAATTCTTTCTTCTTCTTTTTTTATTTACAGCGGTTTACAAGTTGGTTTACGGTTCCCTGTTCCATATGGAAGTAGAACCCCTGCGACAAAGAACACCCCATTAATGATTGTATAAGCGATACCTGCACCTAACCCTGCTATAAAGCTACGAAGTATAAATCCATAATACCAATCAGATTGTTTTTTTTGTAAAATAGTGTTTTACGAGGAAATCTGATTGTTCGCCTCTGAATTTTAGTATAGCCAAACCTACTTAGATTCATTATTTTTCTACAAACTATCTCCGAAGCATTCTCTGAACCTCGCCACCAATTTGGCCTGCCAATCTGAAACGGTAGTCAATCTACCAAAAAAGAAACGTAAAACCCGGGGCTCCTCTACGAAAGTCAGCCCGCCAATCAAATGACGGTTTTCATAAAGCCAGACAATGCGATCAATGGCGTATTTAATTTGGGAAAGGGTAAAAACGCGCCGCGGTACGGCTAAGCGCAAAAGTTCCATATTGGACAATGTTTCCCGGCCTTCTGCATCCCTTTGTTCGGATAAAGTGCCCCTTTCCATTCCCCTTACGCCGCTAACAATGTAGAGAGCAGCAGCCAGGGCACCTGAAGGATACTGCACCTGGGGAACGTGCGCCAAAAATTCCATAGCATCAAGATGACAACCCAAGCCGCCCGGCGGTGTTACGACCGGTACGCCTGCTTTTTGCAGCTCTGTGGTCATATAAGCGATAAATTGTGGCCCCTGGTTGATCATGTCTTCATCCATCGTTTCCTCCAAACCGACAGCAATGGCCTCCATTTCACGGACAGACATGCCCCCGTAAGTCAAAAATCCTTCGTAAAGCGGTACAAGTTCTCGTATTTTCTGGTATATTTCTTTATTGTTCGTACAAATCCCGCCGCCGCGAGCACAACCAAGCTTGCGCGCGGAAAAATAAATAATGTCGGAAAGATCGGCCAAGGCACGGGTTATCTCCCTGACGCTCATCTTTTTACATTTTTCTTCCCGTTTTTTGATAAAATAGAGGTTATCGGCCAAAAGGCTGGCATCTAAAACCAGCAGCAGGCCATATTTTTCACATATGCGGCGCACTTCCTGCATATTCTCCAGAGAGAAGGGTTGCCCGCCAATCAGGTTAGCCCCGGCCTCCATACGGACAAAAGCAATTTTTGCCGCCCCGTACTTCTCAATGGCTGCCTGAAATTTGTCAATATCCATATTGCCCTTAAAGGGGTGGCTGCTTTGGACTTTCACGCCCTCATCCAGATAAAGTTCTTCCACAATCCCCCCATTTAAAACAATGTGCGCTTTGGTGGTCGTAAAATGATAATTCATCGGTACTACGGAGCCCGGTTCGACAAAGGCCTTGGAAAGAATATGCTCACATGCTCGGCCCTGATGTGCGGGTAGAAAATACTCTTTGCCGAAAATCTCCCGAATTTTATTCTCCAGCTTGCTAAAAGTTTCAGACCCGGCATAGCTGTCATCTGCCTCCATCATCGCAGCCTGCTGCTTATCACTCATGGCGTTTACACCGCTGTCTGTAAGCATATCCAAAAAAACATCACGATTTTTGAGTAAAAAAGTGTTATTGCCGGCCCGGGTCATCGCTTCCCAACGCTGTTCGATGGGTAGAAGCTTTAATTTCTGAACAATACGGGCCTTATGCATCTCTAAGGGAACACTATCTCCATAATAAAATTTTACATGAGCCATGCTTTAATCACTCCTGCCGTTTTTTAGTGGAAAAAATGCAAATCCCTTAATAAAAACTACTGCCTTCCTCCCCTCAGCTCGCATAAACAAACTAACTAAAAAAGCTTCCATCCCATAGGGACGGAAGCTTATCTTCACGCGGTACCACCCTGGTTGGGCACAAAGCCCCCCTCTTTACAGGGTACGGGCCGGTTTTTGTCCCAGCTTTATACCCCCTCCCTTTTAACGGTGGGAGTTTCCGTCAAAGCCTACTTACTAAACCGCTCACCAACTGCTGGAAAGCGGCTGCTTTCGGTTTGCTGCTCCGGGGTGTATTTCAGCAACCGTCGATACCGGGTCGCACCTTACCCCCGGCTCTCTGCCATCTTCAAAATTGCTTACTTCTCCCCTTCATCGGTTTTATCCAAACTGTGGTTGAAACTTATTTTACACCATTTAATATTTTTATGTCAAGGTAGTTTTTCGCAAAATGTACTCCATATATTTCCCTCACCGTCGTCTACAGCAAGCTTCACCTGTAGAGGTGGAATCGATTCATGCTGACGGAATATCTGTAATAACGATTTGGGGAAACCGGATTTTTCTTCTGCTACTCCTTTACATATTTTTCAATACGCTCTGCAGTCAAGGAAAAATTAGGACTGCCTCTCAGCGTAGCATTGTCATAATTAACCATACGCCTCAAAAGGCAATTTTCGAAGGAAAAATCCGCCTTTTGTAGAAATTATAAAAGAACATGTTTTTCGGTAGAAACTCTATGACGGGAGAGCAATTACTTTCCGATGCAATTAGTTAATGTTTTGGGCTAATTGAAAAGAGTGGCAGCTTTAGGGGAGGGACGGCTGTTTATGAAGCAAGATATTCTTCTCTGCGACCTGGATGCCTTCTTTGCTTCTGTGGAGCAGCGGGACAACCCTGAGCTTAAAGGCAAACCCGTCATCGTGGGCGGTGATCCCGACTCCCGCGGGGTCGTCTCCACCTGTTCTTACGAAGCAAGGCGCTTTGGCATTAGATCTGCCATCTCCATGAAGGAGGCCCTGAGGCTCTGTCCTGAAGCGGTAACCCTTCCGGTGAACATGCCCAGATACAAAGAAGTATCGGATCAGGTGATGGATATATTCTATATGTTTACCCCCGACATCGAGCAGGTCTCTATTGACGAAGCGTACCTTGCCGTGAAAGCAGGCACAGGCCTGGATAAAGCACGCAAGATCCGTTCCGCCGTCCGGGAAGAGCTTCACCTGCCACTGAGCATTGGAGTTTCACTAAACAAGCTTCTGGCCAAAATCGCCTGCTCCCTGGCCAAACCGGACGGCATCAGGGCTATTTATCCTGAAGATGTAGAGAAGATTTTATGGCCGCTTCCCGTAAGCTTTCTGCCGGGGGTGGGGCCCGTAACAGAGCAGAAGCTGAATAATTTCGGCATAAAAACTGTCGGAGATCTGGCTTCGCTCCCCCTGGAGGCGCTGGAAAGCATTGCCGGCAGCTCTGCCGTAGCCGCCGAGCTCAAAGAGTATGCCCTTGGCCGGGACAGCAGAAAGCTGGAGCTTAATGCCGTGCGCAAATCAATATCGGAGGAGATTACCTTTCCACAGGATATCTACGAAAAGGATTACATTCTGGACGTCCTCTTCGACCTTGCTTCGGAGACCGGCTACCGCCTGCGCTCAAAAGGGCTTAAAGCCAGAACCGTTGGTCTGAAACTTAAGCTTCCCGATTTTAGTATAAAAACAAGATCCCTCACCCTGCCCGGGGCCACGGCCAGCGATGAAAAAATCTATAGGGCCGTCTCCGAGCTATTTACCCGCTGCTGCGGAAATCCTCCCTGGCGCCTGGTTGGTATCAGGGTTTCAGGGCTGGAAAGGGGCAGTCAGCTTTCTTTTTTTCCAGAAGAGAACCGAAAAAAAGAAATAATTACCCCGGTTCTGGACATGCTAAGGCAAAGATACGGCAGGGATGTCATTTTTAAAGGCAGGCGGCTGCTTCTGTTGAAGAAAGATAATTTTAAGCTATGATTGGCCTTTTTAGTATGTTTTTTTGACGGTAAGAACATCTCTCAGCTTAAGAAGAAGGCTGGAATTAATAGGAAAGAAGCCCTGGCAATTAAAATATGTTTAAGGTGAGGTGTAAATATGGCTGGATGCTCAAACATGAAATGCTCCATTGAAGAAAACCGAAAGAGCTGCGCATGTACTTACGAACCTTGTTCGCGGAAGGGTAAGTGTTGTGAGTGCATAGCCTATCACTGGAAGCACCATGAGCTGCCCGCTTGTTTTTTCCCGCCGGAAGTAGAAAAAACTTACGATCGCTCTCTTAACAGGTTTATCAAGACATACAGTCGTTAGGGATCAGCTACTATAGATGAACCACAATGCCTGTCCTATTTATAATTATTAGCAGGGAAGAAAGTGGCTTGGAAGGTTGCCTTTTGAAAGTGATCTGCTGGAACCGGCGAATGATTGATCGATTCTAGTGGAATACACAGCATAACACGATAACGCGAATATCATTATAATTCGAAAGAAGACATGCAGTATGAAAATAAAAACAAATAAGTATGACTTTTTCGTAGAAGCATGTTGTTTATTGTGTCTAATTGGTGTACTGATTTATTTATTAATATCATGGCAACATATTCCTCAGAAAGTACCAGGGCACTATAACGTATTGGGAGAAATTGACAAAATGACAAGTAAGGAATCTTTAATCCCACTATTTATTACGTCCTGGATTATGTATATTGGACTGTCCGTAATAGAAAAATTTCCTCAAATTTGGAATACAGGGGTAAAGGTAACAGAAAAAAATAAGGAAAAAGTATATCGAATATTAAAGAGTATGTTAAGTACAGTTAAATTGCTTACGGTTGTAGTGTTTGCATATTTAACTGTTAATTCTGCCATGGCAAAGCCTTTGTCAGTTTGGTTTTTGCCAATATTTTTAAGTCTTATGTTTGGCTCGCTGATTTTCTTTATCGTAAAATTGGTAACAGCCAAATAGTCAAATACCAAGCTGTATTACTGTGCAAAATAAGCATTACTATTAATTCAGAGTTAAAACAATTAATTGGGGAGCCCGGTTTAGTTTGAATAATTTTGTTAATGGCCATTGACAATTTTGCGTCTACATTGGCTTTAACCTAATATCCCTTGAGATTCCTATACCACTCGATAGCGTTCAACAATTCCTGCGTCGTCTCATCTTCGATAGCCTCTACCTCCTCCCTTGTATAAAGTTTCAATTTATCATATCCTCCCACTTTCTTTATATAATCACGAATATAACTTTCCAATAATCCGGCAATATAATTTCGCTGTTCTAAGGAATAAGGCTTAGATAAACCATTACAAATATCTTTTGCATAAATACGGCACATCTCGGTAATAGGGAACCATTTCCTGTTACATTCGTCATAAAATAAGAACACCTTGTTAGGAGGGGGTATTATTTTGAGAAAAAAGGTAATGATTAAGGCGGGAACAGTGTTGTTATTGGCGGTGCTTTTTTGCGGTTTAATTGTTCATCCGGGTGTTAAAGCGAATACTGTCGAAGATTACGGTATCATTAGCGTTTACGGAGAAGCGGTGATAACAGCAGCACCGGATATAGCCCGGGTGGTGATGGCGGTGGAAACCAGGCATGAATCGGCAAAAACGGCTGCAGAAGAAAATGCGCGTTTGACAGATGCAGTAATTGATGCCCTGGTTCAAGCCGGCTTTGATAAAAAACAGGTCAAAACAAGCGGTTACAGGTTAAGCAGCTATGAACAACAGGTAGATCCTCAAAACAGAGAAAAGTATATGACAATTTACAGGGCTTATAATGAACTGACAGTTACTGTTCATGACCTGGATACAGTAGGGAATGTAGTTGATATCGCATTAAAAGCCGGCGCCAACAGAATATTATCCATTCGTTTTGAATTAAAGGATGAGGAAGCTCTGAAATTGCAAGCATTACAAAATGCTACAGCCCAGGCTAAAGCTAAAGCTGTAGCAATTGCTCAGAGTGCAGGGGTTACTATCAAGGGAATTAAGGTTATTCATGAAGAAATGTCCGGCTATTCACCCTATCGCGTCTCCTTAGATCAAAGCGAAAGTGCCAAAATGATGGAGCAAGCGCCTACGCCCATTATCCCCGGAGATGTGGAAGTTACAGCAAGGGTTAAGGCCGAATACTTTTTCTAAGCATCTATTTTATGCAAGTTGGAAGTCAATATATAAATATAAAACGCAGTTTGAGAGAAGGCGTCAATCGCCTTCTTTTAATTATTGCAAGAAAGCATGTAATTTTCAGGTTCGTAATGCTATTGTTACCATGTTGTGTGGAAGTATTTTTAAATAAATACGCTCAACTTTCAGGCTCCGGAACCACCGCTCTATGACCACATTGTCAATCCAGCGTCCTTTACTAGAAATTGATGCAGAATTCATTAGAATTAGACGGGCCTGAAATGAAACGGATCATGAGAGTTGCTAAAGACAACAATATTTATATTGTCACGGGATATGTTGAGCGTTGTGGTGCCAGTAGATATATGAGCCAGGTAATTATCAGTGATGAAGGCAAATTATTAGTAAACCGTCGCAAACTAAAACCTACGCATGCTGAGCGAACTATTTGCGGTGAAGGAACCGGCGCTGATTTAAAGGTTGTAAAGACGCCGTATGGTATTATCGGAGCAACAGAGTGCTGGGAACATACTCAGCCATTGATTACCTATGCAATGGCCTCAATGAATGAGCAAATTCATATTGCTGCCTGGCCAGCAACGGCATTTGATAATCCTGGTCATCTTACCGGTGGATGTGAAGGCCCAATCACTCTTACCAGAACTTATGCAATGCAAACTCGAACTTATACTTTGCTTACAAGCGGGCTTATTGGGGATGCAGCTGTTAATTTCTTCTGCGGTGATGATGAGGTAAAGAAAAAATATTAGGACGCGGTGCAGGTATAGCTCGTATCTTCGATCCAGAAGGCACAGATCTTTGCGAACATCTACCGGAAAATGAAGAGGGTATCATTTATGCTGATATAGATTTAAATAATATTCTAAGGACAAAAGCAATGCTAGACCCAGTAGGTCATTATTCGCGTCCAGATATTTTTTGTTTGCATATTAACAAAAGTCAAAATCCTTTTACAAAAGTGACCAATGAGTCAGAAGGTGACACATGGGTCGATGCTGTTAATTCAGCTTTTGAAAATGAAATTGGCGAAAAAGAGTAAAATTAAGCACTTGTGTATATATTAGGGTATGCTATTCATTTAGTCTGAATCAGAATTCGAACCTGTATCTGTTGAATCAGAAGTAATAGAAAGTATCGAACCGGAGGAAATTGAAGAAGTCAAAGCAATTATAACAGTCGGCACGGGAATCACGCTGGTGAGTTGCAAGAGTGCTGGAACCAAAGATAAACCGGAAGACGATGTTCTCGAAATCGTGTTGATGGGCGCCTGAACGCTTGACGGGGTTCTATTGGTGAGAAAGCGGGGTGAAATTCATCCCCATTTTTTTACACTTGTAGATTGTCAAGCAAAATTGACCCCTTTTTTGCATGGCCTTTTTACAATTTCATAATCTACTGCCTGTGCTGAAGTTTTACTTCTTCTGGTAATCTCCGATCTAGCCCCCTAAAGGATTTGGAAGAAAGTCTTGTAGTATGTTAACATTACCATAGGGGGTAAAGAGTGATGCAAAACAAAAAGCAGTATACTGATGAATTTAAAGAACAGATCCTTAAGGAATGCCAGGAAACCGGTAATGTAGCCTTGGTAGCCAGGCGCCATGAAATTTCACCCAACACCATCCATACATGGCGCAGTGCTGT
>DLUO01000163.1 GCA_003444595.1 Bacillota bacterium | reverse complement strand
AGATGTGTATAAGAGACAGGATTAAGCTTAAAGCAATAGTTACGGCTTTTTCTGCTGAATTAAAAATAATCGGTGTCACCACTTCAATTCTCCCGTTCAACCCTGCAAAAACAATAGCCACAACAATCATACCGGCCCAGAGTAAATTTACCACCCTATTTTCTCCCCCCGAGCATTCTTTTGAGCCTTTCCCAGAAACTGATTTTTTTAACATCATGCCCGGCAACCAAATCAATTAAACCTACTACTTCCTGCTCAAAGCAAATCTCCAACTCCCCTAATCTTTCACCCTTTTTGAGAGGAGGTTTTAAAGGTTCATTTAGAATAAAACGGTAGGATACTTTGTCCTCCTCCGTCTCCCTGAACGGGTAGCTAAAACTTTGGGAAGCCAGCGCTTCCACTTTTTCGGTCACCCCATCTTCAACTGCTATTGCTTTCAGATACTGCCCCTCCTCCAGGATACATTTATATTGATACTCGTTATAACCGTAATCCAGCAGGGCGACAGTATCCTCCCACAATTGCGGCGCATTTAAAACAACAGAGATGAGGCGGCGGCCATTGCGTACGGCTGCCCCGACAAAACAACGGCCAGCCGGTGTCGTCCAGCCTGTTTTTATCCCTTCCGCCCCCTGGTACATAGCAAAAAGCTTGTTCTGGTTGTATAAAAAACGATCCCATGGATGCCCCGGCCAGGATATTACCGTGTCCGGCGTAGCTATAATCCGGCGGAATTCTTTCATTCCCATGGCATGTGCGGCTATAGAGGCAAGATCATAAGCGGTGGTGTAATGTTCAGGGTGGTGCAGGCCGTGAGGATTACGAAAAGAAGTATTCAGTGCTCCAAGTTCCCGGGCTCTTTCCGTCATCAACTCCGCAAAACTTTCCACGCTGCCGGAAATATGCTCTGCGATGGCAACGGCGGCATCATTACCGGAACGCAGCATTAGCCCCAGTAACAACTCCTCCAGCGTTTTTATTTCCCCCTCCTCCAGCCAGATCGAAGAACCGCCGGTAGCGGCAGCTCTTGCACTTGTAACTACTTCGTCATCGAGTTGTCCTCTCTCCAAAGCCAGGACAGCAGTCATAATTTTGGTTGTACTGGCGTTGGGTCGAGGCAAATGAGGATTTTTTGCATAAAGGATCCGTCCGCTGTTCCAGTCGAGGAGCACTGCTGCTTCAGCCGAAATTTCCGGCACCGCAGGTTCTGCCCCGACTGGGGACTTTAGAAAAAATAAAAGGGACAGCAGCAAAAAACTGGCGATAACTCTTCTTAACATTATCCCTCCGGGTTGTCTCAGGCCCTTTGATTTGCTATTGGAGGTAGTATTATACATATATTTATTCTGCTATTGGGTTTATTATGATAAAAGTAACGGTTTGGAGCGGGTGACTGCTACTCCCCGACTCTGTTTTACAGGCAAGCTATAGCTTAATGTTCGCTCTTTTTTCCTCCTCCGGTTTTATAAGCTCTTGCAGGTAGTGAAACACCTGCGGGGCAAGGTCAATCAGTCGTTCAAAAATAGCGCTGCGATCGACCGGCAATAGCCTTATTTCACCAGGACCTACCACCAGGAAGGCCATCGGGTGAATGGAGACCCCTCCTCCGCTGCCGCCGCCAAAGGGAAAGGCCTGCTGGTTTTGCGCCGGGGCTTTTTTCTCCTCTTCGCCCGCATCGAATTCCGAACCCCCGGTAACAAATCCGAAAGTAACTTTCGATACAGGGATAATGACATGACCGTCAGGAGTCTCTACTGCATCGCCCACTACCTTGGTAACATCGACCATTTCCTTTAAATTTTCCATGGCGGTTATCATCAAGCCCTGTATGGGGTGATCTGCCATATATTATCATCCTCCATAGATATTGATTTTTAGGTCTTATTACTGCTTCATATAAAAGTAAGGTGGAATAATAAAAAATGCTGATCATGCTTGTGTAAAATTCAACATGGAAAGAAAAAACAAATCCCTTCGGCCCAAACGACGGGTAAACCAACAAGCGCGGCCTTTGCTCCATAGACAGCACCTGAAATAGGTATCCGGAAACAACCGCCGCCACCTGCCGGAGCAGTCCTGTCAGCAGTCCTGTCCAGGCAGCTTCACCGATCCCGATTTTAATTTTAATGTCTATAACTTTCCATCTTGAAGCCAGAGCAAAACGGCACGCTATAGACAAAAGTTTATGGAGGCGAGTTTTTGTCAATATTCCCCAGTAGTTTTTCCAGATGCTCTGTAACGTTAGACCGGAGGCAACTTTTATCTTTGGGATGAAAATATTTTTTTTAAACCTGCCAATCAAGATCGGCCCAGGGAGATAGAATGCCAATTGGAAAGAGACACTACTATCTTTCCGCAAATTATCAAATGATATTCGTATCTTAAGCGGCAGGAACAGAATGGCGGGTAAAAGAACGAAAAAGAGAAACCATAGATAGAAAGACAGGGGGAGTGCAAAGCGCATAGAAGGCACCTGCTTGATTATATAGTCTTTCTATTTAGTTTCTCCAACTTCAGGAAAAACAGTATCGTCCAACCATAATTTTTTTAACGTTTCCAGTTCAGAATCTTCCTTGAGGCCAAAGTACTGCAAAAATTCCTCTGTAGTACCGTACAGCAAAGGCCTACCCAGTGTTTCCTTGCGTCCGGTAACCCTGATTAATCTCCTCTTGATCAGGTTGTCAATTACCCCGTCAGCCTTTACTCCCCGGATATGCTCAATCTCCAACCTGGTTACCGGTTGTTTCAGGGCAACGATGGCCAGCGTTTCTAATGCAGCGCGGGAAAGTGGAGCGCTGGGATACTCTTCCTCGGCAAATAAACGTTCTACAAAAGCTGCCGTTTCCGGTTTGGTCCCGAGCTGATATCCCTGTTCAGTTTCCAGTAGCACCAGGCCTCTTTCCTCTTTCTCCAGTTCTTTTTTAAGCCATTGCAGGGATTCTTTGATCTTCTGAGGGGTTGTCCCGCATAACCGGCTTAATGTTTCCAGGGATAAAGGTTCATGGCTCAGGAAAAGAGCGGCCTCCAGGATAGCCGTTGCCGGTAGAGCCTGACTCGATTTAGTTCTTTCCTTCATGAAACCAGCCTTCTCCATTTTATTTTCTGATTATTGGGCGTAACACGGATATTTTCCCGAAGATCCTACGCTGCTGCAAGGAAATTTTCCCTCTTTTTGCCAGCTCCAGCAGTACAAAAAAAGTGAGCACAATCTCTTTTTTTTCCTTTTTTTCTAAAAAATCATCCAGGTAATAGTTTACTGCTCCTTTTTGTTTTATTCTGGAAATGATATCCTGCAGCTTGCGGCTGAAAGGAATTTCCTCGGGCAGGGAAACCGTCTTCGCCTTTATAACATTTCTCTTTTTTATTTGCTGCCAGGCATCTTTTAAAACATCCGGATCGCGAGGGTAAAAGCTGAATTGCCTGTTAACAATAACAACTCTTGGCAAAGCCGCAGATCGCAAAAAAATCCTTACCTGCTGCTCCTCGCGCTCTTTTAGTTTTGCGGCAATTAGTTTAATGCGCTTATATTCCAGCAGGCTGCGGACAAGCTCTTCTTTGGAGCCAAAAAAAAGTGCCTCTGCCTCCTCTTCGGGGGAATAAGAGGATTGTTGCGGTAGAAGTAGCTTAGATTTAAGATAAAGCAGCGATGCAGCCATAACCAGAAACTCGCCGGCCGGTTCGACTTTAAGCTCCCGCAGCGAATGCAGGTACCGCAGGTATTCTTCCGTTATTTTTGCCATGGGGATTTCCCAGATATTAAGCTCTTCCTTATTTATTAAATGAAAAAGGAGATCAAAGGGGCCTTCAAAAATCGGGAGTTTTACGACATAGGAATCCTCTTCATTTTTATTTTTTGTAGTCTTTGAAATGACCAATTATCCTTCCCCCAAATACTATAACAATCCTATGGCGGAACGAACCTCTTGCATCGTGATTGCGGCAATCTCCCGGGCCCTTTCACTTCCTTTGGCCAAAAGATCATCAATTGCCTGCGGATCTTTTTCCAG
>DLUO01000050.1:2732-4246 GCA_003444595.1 Bacillota bacterium | reverse complement strand
TTTTCCTCTTTTAGCAAATGTCCTTTGAGAGCAAGGCGTGCTCTTCTCAACCGGGTTTTAACCGTCCCCTGGGGCAGCTCCATTGTTGCCGCAATTTCTTTTTGCGGTAATTCCAGGAAGTAATAAAGGATAACCAGTACTTTCATTTCTTCCGGGAGCCTGTTTATGGCTTTATGTATTTCCCGGGCCAGCTCTTTTTTATCCATTTCTAAGCCGGGGTCAGCCCAGGGGTTATCGGGGAGCTGTATAAAAAAATCTTCGGAGAGTGCGACTACTTTTTGTGAACGCCTTAAATAATCTATAGCCCTGTTTGCAGCAGCCCTGGCCAGCCAATGCTTGATCTTGCTTCTGTCCCGAATACTTCCGGACTTGAAATACAGCGTTAAGAAAACCTCCTGGACGATGTCCTCGGCAAGCTGAACGTCTTTTATAATAGAGACGGCTACGCTGTAAACGAGGTTTTGATATTCTACATAAATATTTCTCAGCCAGCTTTTGTCCTTCATGTTTAACCTCCAGGCTAATAAGGCGTTAATTTGCTAAAACAAAAAAGAAATCCTTCCTGAGACGAAAAAGAGGAATATAAAAACCGCGCTTCTTCCTGGAAAAATTAAGCGAAATTCACGGGTGTAATGTTAATAAAAAGGCAACTTGGGTAATATAAATTTAGATTTTTGTAAAGGATGTTTGCCTTGAACTTAAATGACAGGTTTACCCGTGGCTTTCTTGCCGGTGTGTTGGGCGGCATTGTTATGAGTATTTTTGACTTCATATCATTTGCCCTTGGCATAGTGGAGTTACTATATCTGGATTGGGCGGCAGTGCTTATTTACGGTTACAGAGCTAATACTATCCTGGAAACAGTTGTTGCCCAAGCCGGGCAGCTATTCTTTTCCGGCATTATGGGAATAATCTTTGCATATCTTATTACTGTTGTGGGCAGCGCAAACTATCTTTTTAAAGGCTGTATATATGGGCTTGCCATATTTTTTGGCTCATACGCAGTAACCCTCCTGTTTAAAGTCACTCAGCTCATACCTATTCGCGTTGATACTGTGCTTTCCAATATTGTTACTGCTTTGATTTATGGCCTAGTACTGGCACAGAGCCTGCACTGGTTGGAAAAGAAGGCGGCAGGAAAATAATCATGTTTAAAAAAAATCCAGAAGAAAAAATGCCATTGGTCTCCGCTCCGCAAGAACAACGGAAAAAGGATTTTTGATAACCTATTTAATAGGCGAGTAGCGGGGAGATTCCTCCAACCAGCCTTTTACTTTCCCGTATTTAATTACATTATCAATTATCTCCACTTCTGATTTTAACAGGTCGTTAAACAGTAGCCTTATGCGATCATTGGTAGTGCAATGTTCTAAGGCCTGAGCATGGACGATGGCGGCGGACTGCATACCCATAAAAAGCTGTTTAAACATAGTTTGGTCCGGAATTTGTAATATGCCTAGATTCTCGTAGATTGTCTTCGGCTGCGGAGGTAAAGAGATGCCAAATTTGACCAG
>DLUO01000050.1:2283-2481 GCA_003444595.1 Bacillota bacterium | reverse complement strand
GGCTTCTTTTTTCAGGACATCCTGTATTCCTTTTTTTAATAATAATTTAAAGTCGCCATCCATCGCCTGAATGCGGTAAATTTCCGTTATCTCAATATTGGCGTAACGGAAAGTCAGGTGGTCCCACAGTTGGAACGCCGTGCTGCAGTCTATTTGTTCATTGGAGGAAACAGGTATATTGGGGTAAAATGGGGGTTG
>DLUO01000050.1:0-1998 GCA_003444595.1 Bacillota bacterium | reverse complement strand
TACCAGCTCCTGCTCAAAAAGCAGCAGGATGGAAGCTAAAAACTCATCTGTGAATATTTCTGTATTAATAGCGCTCTGCGCTTCTTTTTTTACAGGTTGGGGGGCCGGAATCCTGTATTGGGCAATAAGCTCCTCTAAAAATTTTATTTCTTTACGGCTCTCCTCCACGCGCTGTTGCGCAATTTGCTTAAAATCAAGATCGTGTATAAAGTTTATGAAAATAGTTAAGTGCTGCAGACCGCTGTATTTTGTCTTTAACAAATCCCACAAGGAAAATACTTCCTGGACATTTAAAAGCCTTTGTTTTTCTGCCGGAACCCTGCGGATAGTAAATACCATTCCCGTCCCTCCATTTCTAGTTATAGAATGCCTCATCCAAAAATAATAATACGTGCAAATTTGCATTTAACTCCAACGCTGCGTGTGGTAAGATATAAGCAATGAAATGATCTTTGAATGCCGGCCGGTGATATGATGCCAATCGCCATCAAGAGTTTTATTTGCTATATTTTTTTGATGGGGATTATTCTGGGGATATATGCTTTTCTGGAGCCCTTCCTGCTCGCGGAGAAATATATTGACCTCCAAAGCCCTGATCTTCCGGAGCAATTCCGGGATACCAGGATAGTCTTCCTCACGGATATTCACCATGGCCCGTATTTTTCCAGAGCCAGGCTGGGAAGGCTGGTGAACCTGGTTAACGGGCTGCAGCCGGATATTGTTTTATTGGGCGGCGATTATGTCCACAGGAGCCCGAATTATATTAAGCCGTGTTTTGCTGAATTAAAGAATCTGGAGGCACCTCTCGGGGTTTATGGTGTTCTCGGGAACCATGACCACTGGGAGGGTGCGGCTTTAACCAGGCAGTGTATGGCGGGCGCCGGGATCCGGCTTATTGATAATGAGGCTTACTGGCTGGAGAAAAACGGCGGGCGGATCAAGGTCGGAGGGGTCGGCGATTACCTGGAGGATATCCAGGATATTGAACCGACCATTGCCGATGTTAGCAATAATGATTTTGTGATTTTAGTGACTCACAATCCCGATTATGCGGAGGAGATGGGGACAGATAAGGTCGATCTGGTTTTGGCCGGGCATAACCACGGCGGCCAGGTTACTTTTTTTGGCTTATGGGCTCCCATCCTTCCTTCAAAGTATGGGCAGAAGTACCGCACGGGAATAGTGGAGGTGGACGGGGCAAAAGTCATTGTATCAAACGGAGTCGGGACCATTACCCCGCCGGTGAGGTTTTTTGCCAGGCCGCAGATTATTATTGTTGATCTTTTATTATCCCGGCCAGCTCTTCCATGACAATAGCCGCTTTAATATTGATAAGGCCGGGATTTCGCTCGTTCAGGGCATCTTGCAGGTTATCCAGGGATGTACGTAGAGCTTCAGCTTTTTTTTCACCTTCCTGCAAAGAACCTGTTACGGTATGATTTTGTTCTTTCATGTAATTCAGGCTTTCCTGGGCTCCGTTATAGTCGGCACTGGCGACATCGAGCAAAATTTTTCTTAAGTGGTATTTCAAATCAGTGGCTACCGGCAGGGGATTGTCCGCAAAAGGTGGCATGATTTTTGACAAGCGCCCGGTAAGTTCATTTGCAGCAGTCAGAGTGCCAAAATAGTCGTGTTCCGTGATTGATATTGTCAGACTGTCCAGGGCTTCTTCAAAATTACTAATGGCCTCGGGGAAAACCTTCTTCTCGACAAGCATCGGCTCAAGATCGTTCCACTGCCCATGCAGCTTTGTTACAGTCATTTTAATGTTATCCCAGATTTGTTCAGTATCATCGGGCATTTTACTTTCTTTACCATTGCCGGCTTCTGTTTCAAGTTCCCTTTTTATCGTTTCGCCCAGAATGGTTTTTTCAAAAGTGAGCACCACGTTGCTGCTTCCTCCTTCTTTCTCTGTTTCTCCCTTTTGGCCGGCTTCTTCTCCTCCTTTTTCGGCAGTTTCCTCCGGCTTTGGAGATTCCGCTTCTACCAGCGGGATTA
>DLUO01000117.1 GCA_003444595.1 Bacillota bacterium | reverse complement strand
AGATGTGTATAAGAGACAGCAACTGAAGAAGTAGCCGGATTATTTAAAGTAACTTTGAGCCCCGACGGCTTCTTTAAAGAAGCCCACGTAAAATTGCGCCCTGTGGAGTTCGGGACTGACGGCGTTTACCTCTGCGGAACCGCCCACTACCCCAAGTTTATTTCCGAAACTATAAGCCAGGCTTATGGAGCTGCAGGCCGTGTTCTAACCCTCCTTTCCAACGATACGGTTACCGCCTCCGGTTCCGTCTGCGAAATCGATGAAAACAAATGTCTTTCCTGCGGGGCCTGTATATCAGCCTGTATGTATGGCGCGATAAGTTTTCAAGAGACCCGACTTGGCAGAAAAGCGGTTGTTAATCCTGTTCTCTGCAAAGGAGACGGACTTTGTAATACAAAATGTCCCACAAGTGCTATCCAACTTAAACATTTTACCGACAAAGGACTCTTGAGCGAAATTGATGCGGCAGTTTCAGAGGAAGGAATCAAAAAACAAATTGATTTGTTAGTTGGAGTCTAGAAAAAAAGGAGGGTGAAAACAAATGAGTGCGAGTCTTGCTTTTGAACCCAAAATCCTGGGTTTTGTCTGCCACTGGTGAGCATACGGTGCTGCTGACCTGGCTGGAGTTTCCAGACTGCAATATGCAACTGATATTAGGCTAATCCGCGTCATGTGTACCGGAAGAGTAGACCCGTCACATATAACCAGAGCTTTTTCCAAAGGAGTAGACGGAGTGTTTATTGGCGGTTGCCGTTTGAATGAATGTAATTATATTACCCATGGGAATCACCATGCCCTGAATATGGTGCTACTTTATAAAAAAATATTAGAACACATTGGTTTGAATCCAGAAAGGCTAAGGATCGAGTTTATGTCCGGCAGTGAAGGAAACGTCTATGTGGATGCTGTCAACAGCTTTGTCGAAAAAATAAAGGAGCTAGGACCACTTGGCGAGAATGAAGGATTGGACCAGGAAGTCCTAAACCTGAAACTTAAGGCAATTGAAGATCTGAACTTCTATCTTAGACTGGTGGAGAACGAAAGACTTAGAGTACACTTTGATACGAAAGAAGGATACGAAAAATTTTACGCCAGTGCGGAGCTACAGCGGTTATTTAATGAATTAATTGCAGACAAATTGGCCATCAGCGAGATTATGCTGCTTTTGCGGGAAAAACCCTTTACAACGGGAGAAATCTCGCAAATTTTAGGGCTGACTCCTTCTGAAATATCAAGACACCTTAATAATACAGCAAGGCAAGGATTAGTCAGATATGAAGAAAGCCGGTGGCGTTTTGCACTCGCCTAAGACTTGCTATACCGGCCGTAAGTACAAGCACTGGAAAACAGTAAATTAGAAAAAGAAGGAGGTTGGTAGAGAAGTCATGGATATTGAAAGAGTCGACCAGATTATTGAAAAACATAATAGTGAAGCCAGTTCCCTCATTCAAATATTACTGGATATACAAAGCGAGAATCGTTGGCTTCCTAAAGAAGCATTAGAAAGAATTAGCGAGAAATTACAAGTTCCTTTAACACGGATACAGCAGATAGCTACTTTTTATAAAGCCTTTAGTTTAGTGCCGAAAGGACGTCATGGAATTCACATTTGTATGGGTACTGCCTGCCATGTTCGCGGCGCGCAACGTGTTCTGGATACAGTAGAGGAACTGACGGGAATTAAACCCGGCGAGACGGATTTAGATCTGAGATTCAGCCTGGAAACCGTTAACTGCCTCGGCTGCTGTGCTTTAGGTCCGGTGGTGGAGATTGATGGAGAAATCCACGGTAATATGTCGCCGGCAGAAACAGCAGAGACGTTAAAAAAATACGAGTGAGGGAAGATTATGCCACGCATAGAATCGCCTGAGGAGTTAGTGAAAGTCAGAGCAGAAATGTTATCCAAGAGAGACCCGAACAAGCCCTGCATTTCTATATGTGCCGGGTCCGGGTGCATCGCTTCCGGTGCAGGTAAAGTCATAGAAGCTTTTAAAAAAGAGATTGAAGCCCAAGGACTGACGGCCGAGGTAGATACCAAAGGAACCGGATGTCCGGGGTTTTGTCAGCGAGGTCCTGTTGTAGTAATTTATCCTGAAGAGATATGCTATCTCGATGTAAAACCTGAAGATGTTCCCGAAATTGTGTCTCAAACCATCAAAGAAAAAAAAGTTGTAGAACGGCTCCTTTATGAGGATCCGTCTACAGGTGAAAAAGCAACTTTAGAATCCGAGATTCCCTTCTATAAATACCAGGAACGAATCAACATCAGTACTAATATCAAGATTGACCCCCAGAGCCTAGAGGACTACCTGGCTATCGGCGGTTACTCAGCCTTAACCAAATGTCTTTTTGAGATGACCCCAGAGACGGTAATAGAGGAGATTAAAAAATCCAATCTCAGAGGCAGAGGCGGCGCCGGCTTCCCTGCGGGGATTAAATGGGAAGGTTCCCGCAATGCCCCGGACCCCGTAAAATATGTCCTCGTCAACGCGGATGAAGGAGACCCGGGGGCCTTTATGGATAGGGCGTTGTTAGAAGGCAACCCCCATTCCATCCTTGAGGGGTTGGCTATCGGAGCCTATGCTATCGGTGCCCACGAAGGATATATCTATGTTCGGCAGGAATACCCCCTGGCCGTCAAAAACGTTAGTATAGCCATCAAGCAAGCAGAAGAATACGGTTTTCTGGGAAAAAATATCCTTGGCTCGGGATTTGATTTCATTGTTAAGGTGCACCAGGGTGCCGGTGCTTTTGTCTGCGGAGAATCCACTGCGCTCATGACCGCTCTGGAAGGCCGTGCCGGAGAACCCCGGCCAAAATATATCCGCTCCAACATCAAGGGCCTTTGGGAAAAACCCACGGTCCTGAACAACGTTGAGACATGGGCCAATGTGCCCCTGATCATCAATAAAGGAGCGGACTGGTTCACCCAATTAGGTACTGAAGGAAGCAAAGGCACCAAGATTTTCTCCCTTGTAGGTAAAATCAACAATACTGGTCTTGTGGAAGTCCCCATGGGCATGCCCCTGAGAGACATTATCTACAAAATAGGCGGAGGTATCCCGGGAGGTAAAAAATTCAAAGCAGTGCAGACCGGAGGGCCCTCTGGCGGATGTCTTCCGGAGGAACTCTTAGACTTGCCGGTTGGCTTTGATGAACTCACCAAGGCCGGCTCCATGATGGGCTCCGGCGGAATGATCGTCCTTGATGAAGATACCTGTATGGTTGATGTTGCCAGATACTTTCTGAATTTCCTTACCGATGAATCCTGCGGCAAATGTGTTCCCTGCCGTGAAGGCATCAGGCAAATGCTGAAAATTCTTGACAATATTTGCCAGGGAAAAGGCAAAGAAGGCGATATCGAACTATTAGAAGAATTAGCCGAGGTAACCCAAACAGCTGCACTCTGTGCTCTGGGTAAAAGTGCCCCCAACCCGGTTCTCAGCACCTTAAAATATTTTAGAGAGGAATATGAGGCGCACATTAAAGATAAAAGATGCCCGGCCCTCTCCTGCAAAGAGCTAATTTCTTTCTATATTGATCCGGATAAATGCGGGGCTTGTACAACCTGCTTCAGGAAGTGCCCTTCAGATGCGATCATAGGCGGTAAGAACAAGATTCATATCATCGACCAGGAGAAATGCACAAAATGCGGAACCTGCTTTGAAGTTTGCCCCCCTCGCTTTGCCGCAGTAAAGAAGATCTCCGGCGAGCCTGTTCCGCCTCCTATCCCTGAAGAAGCAAGAACTATAACCAGAGGGGGTAAAAAATAATGAGTAAAATCCTTTTAGAGATCGACGGCCAACAAGTAGAAGCAAGCCCGGACATGACCGTTTTGCAGGCAGCCCAGAAACTGGGGATAAAAATTCCGACCCTCTGCCATCACGAGAAACTCGAGCCTTACGGTGCCTGTCGCCTGTGCATGGTGGAAGTGGAAAGCCGCGGCTCCACGAAATTCGTTGTATCCTGTGTCTACCCGGTAGAAAATAATTTGGTGGTAAGAACCAGATCTGAGAAAGTAGACAAAATACGCAAAATGATCTTGGAGCTCTTGCTTGCTCATGCTCCGGATTCCAGGGATCTGCAAAGTTATGCCCAGGAGTATGGCGCAGACAAAGACCGTTTTGAAAAAGAATCCTCATTTTGCATTCACTGTGGTCTTTGCGTAAGGTACTGTGCCGAAGTAAAGAAAAAGAACGCCATTGGATTTATTAATAGAGGAACACACCGGGAAATAAATTTCATTCAGGAGATAGCCTCGAAAGAGTGCTGGAACTGTAAGGAATGTTTCCCCCTTTGCCCTACAGAGGCTCTACAAGCAGCTTACGTTCTTTCCGGAGCACTAGCATCTTCTCTGCCCATTTTCGAGCAAGTTGCAGAGAAAAACAGTTAAAAGGAAGGAGTGTCAGGCAAGTCAGTTTATCTTGACTGACACTCCTTTTTTATAAATTATTTTACCTTCGCTTCTTCTGTTCCTCCCTCTTCCCTTTTCACAAATTCGAATTATTCACTTACTACTATTCTTTCAAAGGGTAAGAAAAACTTTTAAGCCTTTTTGGACAATTGAACTCGCTCAACAGTTTCAATAACCTCATTCAAGCCATGCTTATCTACCAAAGCTTTTACCCCAATCTCAATAGATTCGATGGGTTCGCCCTCTTCTACTTCCTCTTCTCTTTCTTCATAAATCAGAACATCATTTATGCATACCTCAACGCACTTGGGCTTTTCCAGCGGCGGGTCACTTTCACACATATCACACCTTAACGGTAAGCCGGAATCAGGATCTGTAAATCTGTTCCTGGTTGGACAGGAAGCCCGGCAAAAATCACATTCACGGTATTCCTTCCCATCAATTATATAAGAGTCTCTCCCCTCACATCCTGCTTTAGTATACGCGCCTGCAAAAATCGGGAAGAATATGTCGTCCAGCCGATAAGTTATTACTTTAATACGAGACCTCGCCGGATTAACGATGCTGTATTTCGGTGTGGCGTGAAAAGCGGAGCATGCCACCTCACATGCCCGGCAACCATTGCACCTGTCCGCATCAACCGTGATTGTCTTAACTATTTTTTTCATCTTCGCCATCTTTTAATATCCCTCTCTTTATCAATTCTTCAGCAACATAATCTAAATCTAATTCATGCAGTCTTTCTTTAGTTGGAATACCGTCATAGTTCCATCCCTTGTATTTGTAGTACGTAGTCAAAAGTTCTTCTTCAAGTTCGGGGAACCTGTGTCTCCAGTGGTCTTCAGGCGGCTTCTCATCTTTCCTGGTGATGCCTCTCATATTATGATAAGCCCGGTGTAAGTTACGGTTCCTGTTGACTATTTTCTTAAGCGAGTCCTTATCCAAATCCATGCCGGTTGCGGCAGAAATAAATTTATGATAATTATGCACATGGTAGGCAGGCTTATAACAGAATGAACCCATACCTGCACACAAGCCAATGGCATCGTCGATGTTGTGGAGCATTTCCATCCAGTCCACAATTTCAGAACTCATTTGCGGGGTTGGATAATATGGGTTGGAGCCTTCTCCCCGAGGATTCCAGCCCATGAAATACTCTTTAATCTTTTCATTGGGAGCCTGTATCCAATCTCTGACCCACATCTCTTTTAGCTCTGGTGTACCTTTGGCTGTCTGGGGGAAGTTTCCTTCCATTTGGGTAACACTTAGCTTCTCGTTGGTAGTATACATCAGAAAATATATTGGATCCAGCATTGCCAATTTAACAACCATTTGCTCATGCTTTTTAATGGTATTATGATCAAAGGCCTCCGCACCTTTGCCAATCCTGCGTGCCGCCCAATAAATACCGTCGGCCAGGTAATCGCCAATTCCATCTCGATGAGCAACTTTGTCAAGGAGCCAGAAGAATCTCCCCTCATTATCTTTTGGACACCCCTTAAAGTCCGCCTCTGTAAAAATACCGGCCTCATAGAGTTCTACCGCAAAGGCTAAAACCTGCGGGGTTGTAAAAGAGTCCACCCCATATTCAAAAGCCTTGTGCAGGATTCTCCATGTAAAGTCCATGTTCTCTGTTTGGCATGCCAACAAATAGCTGAGTTTGGAGAAACACTTCATCATGTACCTTGGAACATCCTGGAATGATATTAATGTTCCACATTGCTGCGGGCAGTTAAAACAGCTTATAAAACGTTTTACCGCACTCCAATGGCTCTTGCTCCAATTATCATATATTTCCTCCGTCCAAAAATTTTTCCTCCGGACACGAGCATTTCCCCAAGAAAAGCCGGTAGTATGCCACTGCTCATCAACGTGTCTCATCGCCTGCGGCGAACCAACACCCGAGTGGATAACCATTTCTATCCCTTTAAGGGGGTTTTCATTCCTGTGCAGAACAAATTTTTTCAATTCTTCCATGTGCTGCATAAATTCTTCGCCCCTGGCGATATTTACGTCCTTTGTGCCGCGCACGGCAATTGCTTTTACGTTTTTGTCTCCCATAACGGCGCCGCTGCCAAGCCTGCTGGCACTCGATCTGGACTGCTCAATAGAAGCAAAAAAGACCCTGTTTTCACCGGCCAAACCGATAGCAGCCACCTGAGCATCCGGCTCGTTCAGTTCCTGCCGGATAAGCTCCTGAGTTTCCACCGCACCTTTACCTTTTAAGTGAGTTGCGTCACGTATCTCTACTTTATCATTGTGTATCCATATATAGACCAGTTGAGGGGCTTTATTGCGTAAAATTACTTTATCATACCCGGCAAATTTCAGTTCTGGCGCCCAAAACCCCCCCATCATTGGATAGGCCAGTAAATTGGTTTGTGGAGAAATCGTTGAACATATGGTGCGATTGGTGCCCCAAGCAGGTGTGCCACATAAAAGCCCGGCACTAAATACCAGAATGTTCTCAGGATCAAATGCTTTTACCTCCGGTGGGACCCTGTCCCAAAACAGCTTAACATCGGTACCTAGTCCACCCAAATGCTGTTCCATCAATTTCGGGTCAGTTTCCACTTTCTCAATGTTTCCTGTGGCCAGGTCAATTTCCAGATAGTAGCCTGTTTCTGCATATCTCATTGTTAAACTATGTCACTCCTTTACGTATTTTTGCTGTATAAAATCAAAAATGTCGCAAAAATCTGCATTTAACGGAATAAACAAACACCTCCTTGAGATGACCGTGTTATATATGAAGGGGACTTCTCTTATAAAGCCCGGCCTGCAGCCCATCTGATAACAATCTGCAGCTTTGGCAAGTATTTCATTGTCAAGGAGTGAGGGGATTTCTCATCATTTCTTATAATTAACTGCCTTCAGTTTTATGTTGTTTTTTTAAAGTGTCTAAATATTTTAATCTCGGAATAATTTCTTTATGAACATCGCAGGTAACAGACTTTGCTGCAGGAGTGCCGAGCAACTCTATTTTATCATACGGACAGCCTCCCTGGCAGACAGTTCTGGATTCACATTCTCTACATTCATCCGGTAGGTTCTTGTTTTCAAGTCCATAATGATATGCTTCGCATTGCAATAAGCTCATAGGATCCGGGTCAAATATAGTTCCCGTTTTAAATGAATGGTTTCGCAGGCATGGACCGATTGTTCCATCGGGATAAACCGTAGCAATTCTTTTTCCACAAAGATAGGGTGAAGTCTCAGAATCCCATCCAGTAATTAGAGTATCCAGCAAAAAAGTGGTATGGACATAATAACCTTTTATAATATAACTTTCCAATAAATCGCATAACTCATGATATTTTTTCAACAAACGTTTCTTGTACTCTTCATCCGTTCCCTTGTAAATATCCTTTTGGTATCTTAAACGATAGCCATTTTCTAGGCCAAATCTTGTAATATCAAGGATTCTCTCCAGGTTATAATCATCCAGAGTAGCTACGATTGTTTGATTAATAACATTTGATCTTTCAGCTATTATTTTCATTCTTCTAGCCAACTCTTCAATACTGATATCTGCTATATTCGTTGATATCCATTGGATATCTTCAAGGTCATCCCAATTAACAGAATCAACTAAATCTCCATTTGTATAAAGAGATCCTTGCATGCCGTCTGTATTTTTGTAAACAGTGTCCATGACCTTCTTAATTCGATCTGTTCTTAATAATGGCTCCCCGCCAAGAAAAGTTATATTGTTAACTTTAACATTATTAACTCTCCAGACTTCCGGAATCCACTCCAATAATCGTGAAAAGGTATTCTCATCCATTTCCATCTGATTTCCATTACTGATTTGATTAAAAGTATAACAATAGCTGCACCTTCTGGTGCATTTATACGAAAGAAATAAGATAAACCAGAAAAAAGGCAATTTCGCCCAGTAACCTTCTCCCTTCAGTCTCCCATCTTCCTTAGCATACATTCTTTTTAATTGCTTGGAATGTTCTGTTTCCCTTCTCAACGTTCCCTCTCCTTTTTTCTTTTTCCCCGTATAAACCAGCACTAAGAAACCAAAGCTATTTGGTGTAATTTAAACGATCTTGACTCGGCTTATTAAAATATATAATCAATATATAATCATAGTTTGCCTTTAAATTTATTAAAAACCAACCGTTTGTTTTGTATAGAGTAATTTAAAAACACTTTCTTAAGCGTCTATATTGCCTTGGATGTTAGTTTGGTTGCCATAATTGTTATCGATTATAGTGTTCTCAGAATTAAGTTCTTATGATTTTATTTTATTATAGTAAACAGACTAAAGTCAAGTTTTATTTTAAGTTTAAGGCCTTTGTTAAGATCAAGCACGCCGGCTAATTACCTACATAACCTATCCTGTAAATAACTCGTGTCATTTACCCTTATATTTTCTCAGAAACCTGTTAAGCTGTCACCAACCTGTTAAGCTGTCACCCATCTTAGTTCCACCCAGCACTCCATGCGAAACATAAAAAATATCGTTGAATGAAACATCTAACAGTTCACATATCTTTTTAGCAACTTGAGGCGAAGGACTTACTTTTCCCTCTAATATTCTGCCAGCATATGATTCAGATATGTTAGCGGCACTTCTTAAACTGCTTTTTGTTATCCCTTTTTTTGATAAAAGGTCTTGCAATCGTTCTTTGTCGATTATTTTAATCATCATCTTAAACACCACCCTCCATAGTATTGTTACACCCAATAATATAATAGCATACCTTGAAAGCACATACAAGATCTTATCGCATATATGACTTAAAAGACGCTGTAAAAAAAAGCGGGAATTTAGCAGTTGCTTAATAATTATAGCTTAAAAAGCTCGACATAACCTTATTTTCTTTTGACGGCGCGAACCAGTATCTCCGGCACAATATTCAACACCGCTACTTTTTTTAGCCTTATACCTGCTCAAAATGTGGTGCTAAAGAGCAATAAAATCGGATATATTTCCAGCCTTCCGACGATCATACAGATAGATAATATTAGTTTGCTGCTCACTGAGAAATCGGCATAACTTCCTATTGGACCTACTGCTCCCAGCCCCGGTCCTATATTGCCTATAGCGGCAATAACTGCCGTTGCTGAAGAAAGCATATCTTTTCCGTCCAGTGATACCGCCAGTACTGACACAGCAATAATAAAAATATAAAGGAAGAAAAATACCATGACTCTTGTCAGTGTTTCTTCAGCTATCGGCTTTCCATTAATTGTTACAGTATGTATTGCTCTAGGATGAATGATTTTAGCTGCCTCCCGCCTGATAATCTTCAAAAGCAATATCACGCGGATGCATTTAATCCCTCCTCCGGTGGAACCCGCACTTGCCCCGATAAACATTAATAAAAGAAGTACACATTGACTAAACACAGGCCAAACATTAAAATCCGCAGTTGAAAAGCCTGTTGAGGTGATAATAGCGCTAACTTGAAAAGCAGAATATCTTATTGTTTCGCCAAAAGAATAAAATATTTTCCCGTAAATATTCAGGACAATAAAAATAGTGGCAGCTACAACTGTTCCTGCATAAAAACGCAACTCCTCATCCCGCAGTACGGACTTTAAATTACCTTTGAAAAGTGAGTAATAATGAGTAAAGTTTATGCCGAACAGCAACATGAAAACTGTAATGATTACTTCCAAAGAGAGGTTATCGTAAGCCGCCACACTGTGATTCCTATTAGAAAAGCCCCCAGTCCCCGCCGTTGCAAACGCATGTATTAAAGCATCATAGAGTGACATTCCTCCCGCCAGAAGAAAAATTACTTCTAAAGCTGTAAGAATAAAATAAATGGCGTATAATATTTTAGCTACTTGTCCAATTTTGGGAACGAACTTTTCAGGTGCAGGACCTGGAGTTTCTGCTTTCATAATATGCAGTGTGTCGGCCTTCACGTATGGCAATACAGCAAGCGTTAAAATCAAAACTCCCATGCCGCCCATCCACTGGGTAAAGCTTCTCCAGAATAAAATACCCCTGGGCAGCGCTTCAATATCCTTCAATATGCTTGCCCCGGTCGTACTAAAACCCGATACAGACTCAAACAACGCATCTATCACGGAAGGAATGGCTCCACTAATAACATAAGGCAATGCCCCGAATATGGACACCAGCAACCACCCCAGTGCTACTATGGCAAAACCGTCCCGGGCATAAATATTGTTGGTCACGGTTTTAATGCGATACAATCCCGTTCCCACGATGATCAATACCGGTATGGACAATAGGAACGAGCGTGCATCCCCCTGTTGGTAAATTAAAGATACTAGCAAAGAGGGCACCATACAGGCAGCCTCGACACATAGTACGGCTCCCAGAATTTTAAAGATCATCCTGAAATTCATGCAACTATCCCCTTAACCAAGGATATCGTTTAAATCCGACAACCTCTTTTCTTTGGCAATAAGGATGACACTATCGCCTGCTTCGATGGCATCATTTCCATGGGGGATAATGGTATTATTTCTTCTAACAATAGCAGCCACCAATACGCCAGGCACCAGCTTGAGATTTTTGAGCGGCACATTAAGAAATCTCGTAAATTCATCAGCAGTAAATTCAAGAGCTTCTGCCTGGCCTCCAATTATTCTATAGAGGGTATTTACGGGATTTCCTAATGCGTTTTTCATCCCCCGAACATACCTTAAAATGTGATCTGTTGTAATAAGCTTGGGGCATACCACGCTATCAATTCCCATGCTACTTATCACGCCAAAGTGATTTATCCTGTTAACCTTGGCCACGACTTTCTGAACACCGCACTGCTTTGCTAATAATGCAGATATTAGGTTATCTTCATCCCGGCCTGTAACAGAGACAAAAGCTCCCATACTTCCAAGGTTTTCCGAATGTAACAATGATTCATCGGTACCATCGCCACAAATAATTAGCGCACGAGGGAGCAGCTCGTTTAGCTCTACACATCTTTCACGCTTTATTTCAATAATTTTAACCCTTATTTCCGCCTCATCCAGATACTGCGCCAAATAATAGGTTAGCCTTCCTCCTCCCATGATCATGACATTTTTAATTTTTTGGACGTGCATGCCGATACGCTTACAAAAATCAAATACCTTGGAAGGCTGTCCGATAATATATAGCGTATCATTTTCTTGAATCTTAAATTCCCCATTCGGAATAATGATTTCAGCGTTCCGAAGCACGGCACCGATAAGAATGGATGGTGAAATCTTTTTAGAAATATCTTTTAACTGCATGCCGCTTACAGGAAGGCCTTGCGTCACTTTTATTTCCACCATTTCCACGCGTTCCCTGGCGAACATCTCAACATTAATGGCAGGAGGAAACTTAAGCAGTCTGGCAATTTCATCGGCAGCAGCCTGCTCAGGATTGATAACCATATCAAGGTCAATCTCAGCTTTTAGCTGGGAAAGTTCCTGAGCATATTCCGGATCCCTAATTCTGGCAATCGTATGGCTTACGCCAAGTTTCTTGGCAGTTAAACAGCATAACATATTTACCTCATCGCTGGTCGTGGCTGCGATGAGAAGGTCGCTTTGTTTTATTCCCGCTTCAAGCAATATTTTGGTGCTTGCACCATTTCCTCTGATACACATAACGTCCAGGTTTTCAGCAGCTTTTTGCAATGCCTCTGAATTTTTATCAATTATGGTAATGTCGTTATTTTCTTTTGATAAATTTTCGGCCAGGCTGTAGCCTACCTTGCCGTCACCGATAATTATAATCTTCATAATTATATCAATCCTTTCTCCATGCCTAAAAAGACGGCTCACCAGCCAAAGGGGAGAATCCCAGTAAACAGCCCGTTTCGTCAAACGGGCCTTGGCCTTTGGGATAGCGTTACACGGAGTCTCTCTTAAATGATTTTAATAAATACTATCATATCATAAATGCTTAGTTTAGTATTTAAGAAAAGTGGCGATGGCGGAAAAATACTCCTCCTCACCTTCAAAAATCAGGCTGTTATGGTCAGCATAGGGAATGATTACTAATTTTTTTTCTTCTATTTTCAGCAAAGAATAGATGGCCTCGGCTTCTGTTAAGGGCACCAGACTGTCTTCCTCGCCGTGAATGATGAGGGTAGGCATGCGAATGCTCCGCACCTTTTGACGGCATTCCTCCTCCAGTGGCTCCAGAATATCCTGGGGAAATCCAAGCCGGCGGGCAATACGCGAAGCACAAACAAAACCGCTCTCAATAATCAATCCCTTACTTTCCCCGGAATAAGCAGCTGCCAACTCCAGAGCAGGTACGCTTCCGAGAGAACGCCCCATAATGTAGAGGGCCGGATTGAACTTATGGTAGGCGAGCTTTTTTTTAACAGCCTCGTAAATACGGTGGGCGTCCTCCAACAGCGAAGTGAAAGTTGGGGTGCCGCTGCTGCCCCCGTAACCGCGGTACTCGGCTACCACAAGGTTTGCCCCCGCCGCTGTATAGAAAGGAGCAAAACCATCATAATCACTGACGATTTCTCCGTTGCCGTGAAAAAACAAAATTGAAGGAAACTCTGGATTTGCGCTGTAAAAACGGCAGTGCAGTGAAACATCGGCATCTACAGTAACATAAAAATCAAAAGCCTGTTTGGGACACCGTCTCAGCATCTGGCGGGGGAAAAAAGCATTCCGAAGGATAAGGGGTTCATCCAGAAGGTAATAGTAAGACATGAGCTCACGCACACTCCTTCTTCTTGTCTTTTCTTATTTTTTCAGGAAAATCAGCGCTAAACATTAAACCTTTCCGTAAATTGTTATTCTTATTCTTTTCTACTAATTTTTTGTTTTTCCTTTTAAAAAAAGAAGGCCAGAACTTTAAGTCTGCCTTCTTTATAAAAAAAGATATTCTTATTAACCTCCATGCCGGAACTTGCCGGTTAGTTCCGGGTTAATCGTTCCCCAGCAGGTTTTTTAGCCCTACACCGCCCAGCAGGCCGCCTTCGCCCTTGCTTTTCCCGCCTCCCTTGCCGGCAGCAGCATAGATACGGTTGGCCAGGCGGCTGAAAGGAATGGATTGGAGCCAGATTTCCCCCGGCCCCTTCAGTGTGGCTAAAAACAGCCCTTCCCCGCCAAAGATGGCGCTTTTCAAGTTGCCAACAAATGCTACATCATAGTCTATTCCTGCTGTCATGGCTACCAGACAACCGGTATCCAGCTTCATTATTTCTCCGTCCCGGAGTTCTTTCTTTATGATCGTGCCGCCGGCATGGAGAAAGGCCAGACCGTCACCCACCAGGCGCTGCATGATGAAGCCTTCCCCGCCGAAAAGCCCCGCTCCGATCTTTCTCTGAAAGGCTATCTCGATGTTGATACCTTTAGCTGCACACAGAAATGCATCACGCTGGCAAATAATCTGCCCCCCGCAATCGGCAAGATCCAGGGGAATTACTTTGCCCGGGTAGGGGGCGGCAAAGGCTACCACTCTCTTATCTGAACCCTGATTGGTAAAGGTAGTCATAAAAAGGCTCTCCCCGGTCAGCACACGTTTTCCGGCGCCCATAACCTTATCCATGAGCCCTTTGCCTTTATCCCTGTCGGAGCCGTCTCCAAATACCGTATCCGAATGAATGGCACTATCCATGTACATCATAGCCCCTGCTTCGGCAACAACGGTCTCACCCGGATCAAGACTTATTTCCACAAATTGCATGTCATCTCCGTAAATCTGGTAATCAATCTCATGGGCTCTGCGCATCACAATCAACCTCCTTTTAAAAAGCATGTATTGGAGAACAACGGTATCCCCGGTTTACGCTAACTAACCTGCTTACATTGATATATATGCGTCATTTAATGTCTTAATCAATCGCTTCCCAGAGGGGTTTATCTAAAAAATCCGCAAGAATAAGAGTGTCATCTCGTATTTTGTTTTTGTTAGCATGGGAAAGGACCGCAATACGTTTTCCGTTTTTCAAGACAAGATTCAAATCATAACAGAGATAAGGCGTTTTCCTATAAATAATTTTTGAAATAAGCTGGAGTGCATACACGCTGTCTAAGTCAATAACGTTTTTAGGATTCTCCCTGTCAGGTACCCGGCCTGCTCTCTTCCATCCTATGACAAACAACCCGCTCCCCTTGTCAAACACAATCGGGGCCGCTTTATAGTACAGCAAATAAAATCCAGCAGCAAAAAGCAAAGGCCCAAGAGCAAAGGGAAAGTTTCCAGATGACCCGAAAATGTATAAAGCAGGAGCACTATTCCGGCAAAAGGAAAAACGCCAAACAGGGCCAAAGTCTGCAGGGTCGGCTTGAAGGCTAAGCAGTCGCTGCTTACTCTTGTCAGCCTGTAGGTGCAAAAGCTGGCACTGTCATAGTTAAGAGGGTTCCAATCGGTTTGAAGGGCCACGGGATCATCGTAGATCGTGGGGTCAACCGGAGGAGGTTCTATATAAACAGAGCCGGTATTATTCGCTCTAACACTACTTTTTATCTTTACCATTTTACCCCTCCTTTCGTTTTGTCTTTGTTAAGTCTTCAGGTTCTACTGGTTTTCCTTCTTACCGATAATTGTAAAGGTTTTATCCTGATGAAAATATTGTAGCGCTACAACATTGCCTTTGCCGTTTCTGCCTTCAAACAGGGTGAATTCTTCCGTTTCCATTTGCGCGACATCCTCTGTAAAATCCTTCTGTACAGTTTCCAAATAGTTGTCATAATCCTTTTTTTCTACTTTTTCCAGGATTATCACTACATTGCCGTCGCCATCTTTCGCCGCACTGATGATATCCCCGGCCTTAAACTCCGGGAGATAATCTACTTCCGGCCATTTAGTGCCACCCAGGCTAACCTCACCGCCATCTGTACCTTTGATTGTAATGGTCTCTCCATCAATATCCACTTTAGTGTTCTCATCGCCTACCGCTTTTTCAATAATTGTTTCGGTAATCTTTTCGCCAACTTTTTTTTCGATATTGTCTTTTACTCCACAGCCTGTTAGTGTAAAAACAAGCGCTATTACCAGCAACATAATCAGTATTTTTTTCATTTTTGTTCCATCCCCTCTTTCCCTTTTACATAATGCTTTTTTTAACAGCTTGATCGCTAGTTTAAAATGTTATATTTTCCAAAGATCGGCAATCTTTTGGCCTTGCCGCCAAAACCGTTAATTAAGCCAATAATGAATAAGATAAAGATGGCCAAGTAAAAAATAGGCATTAATATCCAGCCGATAATTGGTATAATCCCCAGTATGATGCTGCCGACAATGGCCACTATAAGAAGCAGCAACGCCTGATTGGCATGAAACCTGGCGTACCTTGAAGAAGGACAGGCCACTAACGGTAAGAAGAAAATGATATAGGCCAAACCCGCCATTGTCTTGTTTTTCTCAATATCCGACGATTCGAAAGTTTCCTGGATTGATTCCTGACTTTGGAAATTATTCATTTTAGTAACCTCCATTACTTTTTTCATTTCATAATACCTGGATGAGCTTTGGGCTCTTAAGCGTTACAAAAAAACATCCTCTTGATTTTCCCGGCATCTTCATACCGGTTATACAACAAGCGTTTAACCATTAAGAACTATTTTTGCCTCCATTTCAATGCCTTTAAAAAGACCACAGTAACTACACAGACATCCAGAACATTGAATCGCCCTAAAATTTTTTATTTTTTTCTTCGCCGATATTTCAACTGTCTTTCTTACCGAATGCTGAGGAGAAATGTCTCCCCTTATTAACCCGGGTGTTGCTGACAGGAGTCGGGTTTATTTTTGGCGCACATGACAGGCACATCATTTCATCTTCATTATAAGCTGCATCACATATCCATCTCTGGCAACGCATGCAGCGGTTAAAGTGCGGCCTCGCATCATTCCGTGCCAACTCCAGGGCTTTTTCGATACTGTCGGCGGCAATTGCCGGTGTGGTATAGCTTTCGCCACTCAGCTCACAAAAAAAAGTAAACCGGTATTTGCCATTCTCCTCATTCATCGCATATTTCGGCGTAAATATCGGCGGCATTCATTTCACCTCCTTACAGGAGCCACATCTTCCGTGACACGGAAGCTTTCCGGCTTCCATACCGGCTACAAATGCGCTCAACTTTTGCAAGTTTTCATAGTCCAACTTGAGAATAGACTCGATTATATTTTTTAAAAGTCGAGTATGGTTTTCATCTCTCATTAATATGGGGCAACCTCCCTCAAGGTTATTTCAAGCAAAGCTACTTTATGATTTCTACTTAAATAAATCTCTTACTTAAAAAATTGACTTAGTTAGATATACCTGTTAAAATTAAACATACGAGTAAACCCTAACCACTTTTTTACCCTCTTAATAATACAGAAATATTCATAGGTTGTAATCACCCCGGGGGTGATTGAAGGCTCTTAAAAGGGATGATTTTTGGGGTGATTTTTTAAAGCAAGGATAATTCGTAGCTTTTTTTAAGGAGAGGTCTTATTATGAAATGGGCACATCTTATACTATGTCCTATACTATGTCTCCTGTTATTGTCTTTGTGCCCGCTATCCGGCTGCACTTCCTTAGAAGCGCCCTACCATTCCGCTCCAGTGACGTTGACCCTGTGGCACAATTTTGGCGGACAGATGCAAACCACCATGGATGAGCTTGTGGATGATTTCAACAACACGGAGGGTAGAGAACAGGGCATTATCCTCAGTGTCACTTCTATTTCTGGTTCCGCATCGATCCAGGAAAAGCTGGCAATGATCGCAGCGGATGATCCCGGTGCACCCGATATGCCCGACATTGCGACATGCTACCCCCACACAGCCATAATGTTGGCGGAGAATAATATGCTGGCTTCGCTGGACGAACACTTTACACAGGAAGAGTTGTCCGCTTATCTGCCCCGGTTTGTCGAGGAGGGGCGACTCTTGGACGGGAAGCTGTACGTTTTCCCTATTGCCAAGTCCACCGAAGTGCTGTTTTTAAACGAGACTCTATTTAACCGGTTTTCTGGTGCGACCGGAATAACCATCGACAGCCTCTCCACCTTTGAAGGCATCGCCGAGGCTTCGCTCCGGTACTATCAGTGGACGGATGCACAGACGCCTGATATCCCGAACGACGGAAAAAGTTTTTATATGGCCGATTCCCTTTTCAACCTTGCGCAGGTCGGGATGCGGCAAATGGGAGGTAACCTAATCAAAAATGAAAGCCTACAACTTTCCTCACCGCGATACCGCCATATTTGGGAATGCATATATGAGCCCGCCGTAAAGGGCAGCTACGCCATATATGACGGCTACTCCTCGGATCTTTCCAAGACGGGAGAAATCATCTGCTCCACAGGCTCTACCGCAGGCATCCTCTTCTATGGCTCAGAAATAATTTACCCGGACAATACCACCGAGCAGGTAAAATATACAGTACTGCCGTTTCCGTTATTTAAAGGCGGCGAAAAGGTGGCGATTCAGCGCGGGAGCGGCATGATTGTAGCAAGTTCCACACCAGAAAAGGAAAAAGCGGCCGCAGTTTTCCTTAAATGGTTTACTGCCCCGAAACAAAACTTAAAATTTGTCTCCTCCACCGGGTACCTGCCGGTGACATACCAGGCCTTTAACAACATTGCGGAGCAAGAGAGCTCGCTGCACAAAAATGAAAATATTAAAAAGCTATTAGAAGCAGCAATTACGGTACACCAGGAATACGATTTTTTCATCCCTCCTGTTTTTGACGCTTACAACTCTTTAAGTAAAAAATACGAACAGGAGATGAAAGCGCTGGCCAAAAGCTCAAGGGAAGAATATCTCGCTCTTCTGGAGATATTGCCACCAAATGAGGCTTACGAGCGGGCCACCGAGGGAGACTTTGAGGCATTTGTTTCCGTCATGCAATAAAGGTATAAAATGGAGGCGGGTTAGCTGGCCAAACTGGATCCGTTAAATACCATTCGTGAATACAAAAATATATTCGCCCGTGTATCGGACGGTAGGGCATCCCTGCGCCTGCGTTTATTTGCGTTTTTTTTCCTCTTTCTAGTGGCGGTAATGTCGGGCGTTTTGATCATCATGTTGATCAGCGGGGTCTTCCAAGCCGGAATAAAGGGAACACGCAGTCTGCTGGAGAACGAACTTGAACATATCTCCCAGGATGTTTATCAGGACTTCGGTAATATTTCAGTCTATGGTGTTGATCTTGCCCAGAAGCTTTCCAAAAGCCTGGAGAAACAGTTCGCTGAACATGGGTTTACTGCAGATCAGCTGCAGCAGTACCCGGAACTGCTGGAAAGATTTCTGGAAAAAGAGTTGTCACAGTTAACCAATGCTCTGGAAAAAATCAGGAGCAGTGGGACCTTCTTAATTTTAGACGCCACTGTCAATACGGAACTGGAAGACGCAGAGTACTCACGTGCCGGTTTGTACATTAAAAATATGGAACCCAACATTGTAAGCTCCACCTTCTCCCACTTGCACTTTATGCGCGGGCCAGCAGTAATTGCCAGAAATAGCGGCCTCTATGTACTGCCTCAATGGAAAATGGAATTCCAGGTAAAAGACATGGAATGCTACTGGAAAACAATAAAAACAGCTAAAAACCATGAACTTCCTCTATCCAGGCTGTACTATTGGAGCCGCAGCATGACCCTGGCAGACAATAGCGAAGCAATCATGCTCTGCTGTATTCCTTTGATTGATTCAAACGGCCATGTTTTTGGCATTTGCGGCTTTGAGGTCAGTTCCATGCTGTTCAAGCTCTCCTATTCACCGGACAACAGCACCTATAAGCATATTTTCTGCATGTTTTCCCCAGAAGAGGATGCCCAACTGAATACCGGGGGGTCACTTCTTGCGGGAAGCTATGCGGCTTACCTTTCAAACATGTCCGCTGCCCCGCTTTCTGTTTCACCAGGTAAACATTCATTATATTCCTATATGCAGACAGATTCCACTTCCTATACCGGGCTGCACAAATCTATATCCCTTTACCCAAAGGATTCAGCTTATGCGGATGAAAAATGGACGCTCGCTCTGATGATGCCGGAGCAGGAGCTTTCCGCGAGGCTCTCCAGTAATAATACTATGCTTTTTTTTATGCTTTTCCTGTTGATGGTTGTCAGCGTTTCACTTTCAGCAGTGCTCAGCCGGAAATATATCAAGCCTGTGGTAGAAGGCCTGAACCTGCTCAAAACGTCGCAGCTTTCCAGTGTAAGCAAAACGGGAATTCCAGAAATTGACGACCTGATTGAATTTCTTACTGCTCAAGACGGCATTTCCACGCATCGGGTTTACGAAGCAAAAAATGTGGCCGCCCCGGTGCTTTCCCGGTTTAACCAGTTCATGGAAAACATCAGTACCCTCTCCCGGGCGGAACGTGCAGTATTTGATCTATATATCCAGGGACACACTGCCAAGGAAATTGCAGAGATACTGTGTTTGTCTATTAATACCATCAAGACTCATAACAAACGGATTTATATGAAACTCAATGTCACATCGAGAAAGGAATTGATGCTCTATATCCAAATAATGGAAGAGGTGAAAATACAAAATGTCAAAAAATAAAGATGCCAATGAGCCGCCATCCACCCTAGGAGATAGAATTAAGTTAATCATTCAGGAAAAAGAACTCAAGCAGGTTAATTTTGCCAAGGCACTCGGCATCAGCGCCAATTACGTTTATTTGCTGACCAGCGGCAAGAAAAAAACAATTTCAGAACCGCTGGCCAAACTGATTGAAAGCACCTACGGTTATCCCGCTGCCTGGGTATTAAAGGGAGAGAGCCTGTATGCTACAGGTACTTCACTTTCAGATCTTAAGACAGACATTATCCGTAAGATAAAGCGCATGAGCTATAACGACCTGAAGGCTGTTTCCTCTTTCATCCGCTCACTGACAGGATTATAGACACTCATAAAGAAAGCCGTTATTCAGACCTTAGCTTAAACAGATTTGCAACTTTTCCATATATATATATTGTTACCAGGGAATATATTATCGGGCTTAGCAGCGTAGAGACTCATGTCGCGGGCAAGGCGGAAATATCTTTGGGATAGTTGGGGCAATACTTCCTTTGACAAACTCATCCCTTTGCGCAATTTTATTTATGCCTCATGCCCCCCGATTTTATTAGCCCGGTCAAAAAGCAGTCCACCTGGCGCAAGCGACGACAACCTGAAAAGGCTTGTTAGGCCGTGACGGTTCCTAATATAGTCCATTGCCTTACTAAAGGCAATTTTTTTCTCTTTTTGGTCGACCAGGGATAGCTGAATTTCCCTGAAATCCATAAGGCCCGAAAGTGCAACGCCCAGTGCCCTTACCGGCCTGCAATCCCAATAAGCGTTAAAGATCTTCAAAACGTTCGCATATACATCCATCGTTATAGCTGTGGGCTCAGACATCCTAATCTGCTTGGAGAACCCTGTAGTTAATTCAAAGTCCGCTCCCCGGCAGTACACATTCACCACGCGTCCCACTTTACCAAGCTTCCTGGCACGCCGGCAAACTTCTTCTGTAATCTCCAATAATACGATCTGAATCTCTTCCCTGGTTCTGTAATCCCTGGGCAAAGTGACGGAATGCCCCACACTTTTACGGCTGCCTTTTGCGTCTCCCCAAGGTTCTATCGTAGAATAATCAATGCCATGAGCATTAAGCCACAGTACTTCACCGTTAACGCCCCACCTGCGTTTTAAATCTTCTCTAGGCAGGGCGGCCAGATGGCCGATAGTCCTGATTCCTATATTAAAAAAATTTCGCTCCATGCGGAAACCTACGCCAAACAGGTCCCTGATGGGAAGCGGCCAGGTATAATAGGCGTAATTCTCATGAGACAACCTGAAAAAGCCGTCTTTATTCTTTTTGGCAAACCGGTCACAGGCCATCTTGGCCTGCAAGGGGTTTTCTCCGATGCCGACCCGGCAATTAATACCGGTTTCTTCCTTGACTTTCTTAATTATAAGACCAGCCATCTTTTCAGGAGGCCCAAAAAGCTTTTGACACCCGGTCATATCAAGAAACTGCTCGTCAATAGAGTAAGGAGCGATCCGGTCGGTAAACGTCCCTAAAATTTCCGTTATCTTTAAAGATACATTAATATAATCCTGCATATGGGGTCTGACGAAAACTATCCCGGGGCATAACCTGGCGCATTCTCCTGCGACCATGCCTGTTTTAATCCCATAAGCCTTGGCTTCTTTGGTTGCCGCCAGGACCACTCCATGCCTTCGTTCGGGATCTCCGCAGACAGCAACGGGCTTCCCGCGCAGAGAGGGGTCCTTGACAACCTCGACACTGGCAAAAAATGATTCCATGTCAGCAAGCATAATTATTCTGCTCACAGCAATTTACGCCCCCATCCGAACTGGCGTTCGAAGCAATTATAGCTCAATTTGTCCCCTGTAACAAGAATTTTTAAAATGTATTTTTTGGAAAGCGTATTAGCTTGCTGCGCAACAGTGCTGTTTAATAACTGCTGTATCAAAACAAATGCGCAGCATGTGATAGTACGAACACAGGTTGCTGTTTTTCCTTAATCAATATATAATCTGTCTCTTATACACATCT
>DLUO01000094.1 GCA_003444595.1 Bacillota bacterium | reverse complement strand
CCGGGCCATCTCGAGCCCTCGCTTTGCTGAACCTGCTGGCTCAAGCTGCACATTTCGCTCGCCACAACCTTGCGCCACCCCTGCGAGACATGAAACGGTTTCCAAATAGGGCTATTATCATCCGTTTTTTCTCAGGCCAGCATCTCCAGGAAACCGTCGATTCTGGTCTGTACCTGCCCGGGAGCATAGTTGCGGTTATCGACGCAATCGCCGTCCAGGGCCAGGAAAGGCAGCCCCTCTTTATGTAAAGCGTCACGTATGATCCTCAGGGAACCGCAGCTCTGCCGGCAGCCCCAATGGGAAAAATGGATTACACCGTCCACCTTATATTTTGCCGCCAGCTCCTTGATAACCTCTATCCTGCGGTTAATATCCCCGTAGCTGAAATGTGCAAGCATGCGCCTGGCAATAGATTCAAGCGGCCTGCCGGGATCCATGCTTTCCCAGTAGACATGGCTGAACTCTTCGAAGACAACCCTGGCCCCCTTTTCTTCCAGGTATCCCAGAATATTATTCCTGTAAAAGGGTGGCAGATGCAGCCAAAGCAGCTTGAAACGGGAATGCCTCCCGGGCTCCTTTTTCTGCTCGCTCTCCCGAATCCTTTCCTGCAGCTCCCCGGCCAGGGTCTCGTACACCCGGGGCATGGCCCTGCTTCCCAACCCGGTGAAATAGAGATAAAGATAGCTGAAAGCTTCTTTGGCAGTAAGAGGAGAAGCGGGGTGCAGCCGCAGGTCGTTGACTTTCTGCATAGCCCGGCGTGCGACTTCCGCATTAGCCACAGCTTCCTCCAGCTTCTCATGTTGCAATGAAAGGCCGGCAATCTCCTCCAGGGAGGAGATTAGCTGACGGAGTTGTGTTGTAACATAACGGAGCGAATCATTGTTCTGTTCCACAGGCACATCCAAAAGAAGGGAGGGACGTTTATAGATCCTTGCCAGGTTAGAAAACATCAGGACAGCGCCTTCACACAGGTGAGAGCTGACACAAAAAGCAGCAGGCTGGGGATAATACCGTGAAAAAAGGCCGCCTATGGCGCAACGATGGAAAGAGCAGTTATCCCTTCCCCACCATCTGCTCTCCGCTTCCTTGAGAAAATGCTCCTGAAAGCCAAAGGAAGCTACCAGCGCAGCAGCCACTTCAGGGGAGAAGACGGGAATTCCCAGGGCATGAAGCAGCTCCGTGGGGAAAAAGGCACTTGCCCAGACAGACGGCAGTCGCCTGTTGTATACCTTTTTGGTTTCTTCCAGTCCGTAGTCCACCATCATGGCAGCTGCCCTGTAGGGGAACCTGAGCAGACGTCCCCGGATCATCGCTTGCCCCAGGGAATAGGTAAAAGGCCAGCGCAGTATATCCGGCGCTTTTTCCCGGCTAAGGTATCTTTTAATCAACTCCAGCATGTTACATCCCCTTTGTTTACCCGATCATCTCCAGAAATGCGGAAATGCGGGTGCGTAGCTGCCCCGTTGCTGCTGCCGAATATTCCCCTTCCAAAACAAGGACAGGGATATCCTTTATTATTTCTTTTAATAGCTGGCCGTAATAATACCAGGGATCACAAAATTTTAGATAAAAAAAGATAATACCATCGATATGATAATTTTTTAATATTTGTTCAAGATCGGCCAACTTATCTCCGGCAAATTTCATGCGTGCACAGGGTTCTCTTTGCAAGTACAGGCGGGCCAGGAAGCTGTAAGGATCCTCTCCCTTCTCCGGTTCCCCTGTAAATTGCAGCATACGCCTTCCGATACAGAGATTATCGATTACCAGGACTCCGCCCAGTTCGTGAATCAGCCTGACCAGTCCTGAAGGCATGGCGCTGCCTGTAAGAAAAACACGGGGGCCGGCAAGCTCTTCTGCCCCGTGAAGATAATCATGGGAATAAACAGCTATGAGCTCCTGAAAAACAGCCGGCGGAAGAATACTAAAGGCCTCGACGAGGCGAATCAGTTCATGCCCGTCGACCAATAATTTTTCCTCCCGCCCGGAGTAAAGCCGCTGCAGCCTGCGCCGGTTGTCCAGGTAAAGGTCAATTTGCTCCCAGAGGCCTTTTTCGTTTACTTCAATCCCGCGATATTCACACAAAGCCCGGTGAAACTTTCGCAGCCTCTGTGCCCAGTACTCCACGGCCGGCTGAAAAGCGTGCCTGGGAAGATCCAGTAAATAGGTAAAAGTAAGGGGGCTGTATTTTTGTAAAGCATTATAGAGGTGTGACATGGCCAAGCAAGAGTTTACCAGAACCGCGCCCTCCAGATCTTTTTCTTCTTTCAGCACTTTCTCCAGGCAGCCGCGTACAAAAAAACAAAGGCTGGAATGCAAAAAAGAATCGGCATAAAGAGTCGTTCCCTCCTTGCCGGAAAGGCGATAAGGAAGCAGGCCGCAGGAGGAAATTATCTCCACCGGCGTATAGCTGCAAAACCAGCCGATCCGTCCTTTTCTTTGCCTGGTTTCTTTTTCTGCTTCTTCCAGTCTCTGCCAAAAAGCCGTTTTATCCATAGCCTATTCCCCAAAGGTTCCTAGTCAATATGAAAATGGAGCAGCGATTTGCTGCAGGCGGAGCTTAAGCGTTTTGCTCGTAAAGTTCCCGTTTTTGTGTCGAAAAAACCCGGCATGGCGGTTAGCGTGGAAATAATGCCAGCTTTTGCTCTATAATCCGGTATAGGTCGTCGCGTCCTTCGCCTGTTTGCGAAGAAAATAGTAATACCTCTCCGGGAGCCAAATCTAAAGCACGGGCCACAACTTCCCTCTGCTTGGCCCTTTTCCCGCGGGAAATCTTATCCGCCTTGGTAGCTACCACTACAGCGGAAAAAGCGGCATGGCGCAGCCAGGCTGCCATCTGCCGGTCCTGTTCCGGGGGCTCATGGCGCAAATCGACGACATGAATAACCATGATGATCGTTTTCCTGCCGGCCAGGTAATCCTCGATTAAGGAGCCCCATTTCTTCTGGACCTGGCGTGAAACCCTGGCATAGCCGTAACCCGGCAGGTCGACGAGAAACCAGGAGTCATCGATCAAATAAAAGTTCACAGACCGGGTCTTACCGGGCGTATTGCTTGTCTTAGCCAGGCTCCGGCGTGCCGCCAGGGTATTGATCAGGGAAGACTTTCCCACATTGGAACGGCCGGCCAGCACAACTTCCGGAAATCTTTCCGGCGGGAAATCCTTTTTACAGCCGGCTGACTTTACTAGCTCTGCTTTCTTTATTTTCATCGCCTTCATTCAGGCGTCTAGGCCTGATTACCTATTGCACAATTTTCAAGCAAGACCTTTATTAAACGCTTTGACTTAAGACTGAACAGTTACCCTTTCCTTTTTTTCCTGCAACAGGGCCTTTTCCAGGACCTGGTCGATGTGGTCCACCAAAATAAATTCCAGCCTCCGGCGTACATTGCCGGGAATTTCCGACAGGTCTTTCTTGTTATCCACAGGAAGGATTATCTTTTTAATCCCGGCACGGTGGGCGGCAAGAACCTTCTCTTTAACTCCCCCTATAGGCAGGACCCTTCCGCGCAAAGTGATCTCACCGGTCATGGCCAACTTGTGATCAACCGGGGTACAGGTCAGTGCCGAAACCATGGCCGTAGCCATAGTTATACCGGCGGAAGGCCCGTCTTTGGGTATGGCTCCTTCCGGTACATGGATATGAATATCGTATTCGTTGTAAAAATTTTCATCTATGCCCAGAGAGTCAGCTCTGGAACTGTCTCTTATACACATCT
>DLUO01000102.1:1708-4537 GCA_003444595.1 Bacillota bacterium | reverse complement strand
CCACAGCAGGTACGGCGGCTATGTTTGGCACCGGCAGCCTGACAGGTAATTCTCCAGGTAACCAAACAGGCGTGCTGCTCGGGCTGCGTGCCCCGGGGGAGGGCGATCAGGATTATACGGGCATACAATACCGCACACTCTGGGTGGCGCTGGCAGAGGGGAAGCTGGCCCCTGTGTTGGAGATAGGGACGATTTTATTTCCCAGAAGGAGCGGTTTTTACCGGCTCCAGGTGGTTAGAAAAGCTGAGGGGGAAATAGAGGAGGATATTTTAATCGTTAACAATATTTTAGGGCAGGAGGAAGAAGAAGAAAGAGAAGAAGGAAAAGAAGATCCTGCGGAACCTGCTTTAGATCCCGGCTGCTGGGAAGGAAAAGAGGGTTATATCCATCGCCGGGTTAACTATATCGGCAATGATTATGTTTCCGTTGAGGAAAGGATAAAACAGGAATCTTTAAGGGACGGCAGCACAAGTGAAAAAAGTCAACGGCGAATATTCGCCGTTGACAGTCTGCCTGTAATGAAGGCGGTCAAATTTTCGGATTTGGCGGGCCCGGAAGCCGTTGCGGCCATGGAGCATGGGCGGCAGAAATTGCTGCAGCAGCTCGGCTTGAAACAGAAGTTCAACCTGCAGGATGAGGATAATTACGGCCTGGCAAGGAAAATGGGCTACTGGATTTTCAAAGGCCGGATTAACTACCCCCAAAAAGGCGGGGAAGCAGGTGCAAGGGAAAACGGGAATACCAATACTTATGAGGAGGCGGATTACAATATTACCGTCATTCCGCCCGACCACGTGGTCTTTTATAATAACCTGAACATCCCCTGGACCCGGGTTAAGAACCATGTCCCCAGCGCCATTGATGTGTTTACCTCACCTGCTAAAGATCTGGCGCTGGTGGTTACAGATAAGGAGATAATAGTATATAGGATGTATCAGGAGAACCTGGCTGCCCCCCCTCTGGAGAGGATCCCCTTAAAAGAAGGCGAAGAGGTCATCATGGCCGAATGGGCTTTAGGGCATTATGTTGAGAACTGGACCCTGACATGCCAGACCTATCTGGCTAGGGAAGATATAAGGGAATATCCACAATAAACATTTTCGAGCCGTCTTTCCCGCTCTCACTGTATAACTGTAAAATCAGCCGATCACCGTTATAATCCGCCGGAACAGGGATCTCCTCTTCAAAATAGCCCCAGTCCCCCATTGCTGCCGTGGTGAAGCCCCTGTGCAACACATTATTATCCTCTGTAAGCAGCTCATAGCTGACATTTCCTTCAAATACACAGGCAATACCTGCCAGAGAAATCGCCCCTTCAATTTTTTCTTCCGGCCGGGGGCTGAATATTTTAATCCAATCCGAGGAGGCAACAATGGGCCGGTCAATTTCTTCCAGGCCCAGGAGCCCCATAAAATATCTGTCCGGGTTATCCACATCTGTAAAGACTAAAGGCAGCTCGCGCTCTTCCACGATAATCAAATCAAAGGGGCAGGTGATGACCGTATCCACCGGTTCCCCCTCTCGCGGTGACGTTAACTTGACCTTAACCTCCAGTCTGTCCGGATGCTTGAGAACTTCTTCTACTTTTACCTCATAACCGCCTGAAGGTTTCATCCCTTCCGTTATCAGCACATAGCGATCGCCGCCGTGCATTTTTTCCTGCACACAGGGGATTTCCAGGGAGTAATTAATCCAGCCGGCAATCTCCTCCGGCAAGCTGTCAAAATCCGGCCTGTAAAAACCATTCTCAAATGGAATTTCTTGCGTCTCTTGTGCAAAACCATCATTGTCATCCGCGTCCTGCTCATCCAGAGATTGTAATACTTTGATTCTAGAGCACCCGTTGATTTGGGCGGGGTAGCTCTCGGCGATAAGCCCATCATAATCAATCTGGACCCGATCCCCGCTTTTAATATCACCTATAGTAATCTCTTTATCATGGGAGTCTAACAGAGTTGCCTCGCTGACTGAAACCATGATCCGGTCGGCAGAGCTTAACTCAGATGAACCCTCTTCAGGTTCTACCAGCAAATGGGTCTGGTTGTTCTCGAGGACAATGGCCTTAAAGGAAACCTCATCGTTCTTTCCTGAATTGCTGCAACCTGTGAGCATTAAAGAGACAACTAACATACAGAGAATCAAGACAACAATTTTTTTCAATCGATTTCACCCCTCTGTAGTTCTAACTTATCCGTATATTTTAGCTCAGCATAACCGTTTTACAACCATTGGACGAGGATAGTTGTTATTTGGTTCCGCGGTAAATAATGACAAAATTATTTATGTATTATGTATGTAGTATCGCCAATAGTTGATCCACACAGTGCCTACCCCCGCCCATCATTCCTGTACAACACGTGCGCCGGGTTTTAGGCCATCCAGACGAGTGTTACGGATCACTAGATCTCCCTCTACGAGCCCGGAAAATACAACTATTCCATCGTCTGTTTCCAATCCTTTTTCCACGGCCTGAATCTTCGCTCTCCCCTGGCGAACCACCCACACAGCGTCCTGCCCTTCATAATTGAAAAGTGCAGTTTTGGGAACAACCAGTCTATCCTCTTCACGCCGTGTTACAAAGGTCACATCCATTGCATAGCCTGGACGCAGACTACTCATGTCTCCCGACAATGCGACGGTCACCTTTACTCTCCGTTCCACTAACCCCAGTGAGGAAATTCGCTCCACTGCCGCCTGGGCTATTTTCTTTACTTTGCCGCCAAATTCTTCTTCTTCGCCGCCAAGCCCCTTGTAGGTTACACTTACTTCCATCCCGGGCTGCACATGAGCTACATCTTCTGCCAGCAGGAAGACTTCCACCTCATATTC
>DLUO01000102.1:1093-1464 GCA_003444595.1 Bacillota bacterium | reverse complement strand
AAAGAGATCTGGGCGCGAATGGAAGCCTCCAAACCGGAAAACTGTTCCTTAGCTCCTAGCAAATGCTGCTCCTGTTGGGTCAACTGAATCTCCAGCTGTCTTACCGCCCTTTCTGCCTCATCAAGGTTGGACTGACTAACAATGCCGGCCTCATAAAGCGTTTTAACCCGTTCGTATTCCTCTCTGGCGGCATGCAGTTGGACCTGTAGCTGCTCCAGTGCCGGTAACTGCTGCACTGTTTCACTTTCACGAGGTCCGCTTAAAGCCTGTCGTTCCTGTCCTCTAAGGCTCTCCAGCTCTCCTCTCAGCCGAGCGATCTGATAGTCAATATCCCGGGTATCCAGTGCCAGAAGAATTTCACCTGCAGCAAC
>DLUO01000102.1:0-823 GCA_003444595.1 Bacillota bacterium | reverse complement strand
CGAGTAGACCGAGGCGCCCGCCAGCACCGTAACCAGAACTAACCAGAGTAGCCATTTCATACGCTGGCATTTGTTCCCAGAGACTGTGGAATAATCTCTACAACTTCGCAATAAACAGGAGATTTTTTGGCGTAGGGGCTTTCTATTTCCAGCAGTGACCCTGCCTCGGCTCGGAGGTTCTCGGCAAGATTTTGTGCGAGGACCATGCCCTCAGCCGGCAAAGCCACCTTTACTCCGTCGCGGGTAAGGAGATTGTACATTTCAGAATTCGGTTCCAGACCTAAAATAACAGTGTCCTTTTTAAGCCAACTATGATTTAGTGTGGCGGGCACTTCCAGATAGGCCTCAACCCTGTTTACACCCGGCAGGCGCGACAATTCCAGCCGGGCGTCCCGGCTGTCGACAGGTGCGGCAAAAACGACTTTGATATCGTGCGTCTGCACTCTGGTGAACTGATCAAAAATAAGCACATCCATTATTGATAAAAAGTATCCCGTCGTGGCAATAAGGCTGAAAGCGAACATGACCCCAACCAAGGTGAAAAAACTGCGGCCGAGATTACGAAAGGCATTGCGTGTGGCCATTTTGCCCTGAACAGTTAGATTATCCCAATAGATACGCCAGCCCTCCAGCAGTGTCTGTTTAGCAAGTGGCGGAGCCGGCGGCCTCATTGCCTCCGCCGGCTGCAATTTTAATACTTCTTTACTGCCAAAATAGCCGGCCAGGGTCCCAAAGCAGATGGAGAAAAGGACACCTGAAAATAAATAACGCATAGAAAAACGGCCTGTCAGCCCTGGCAGGTTGAAAAACGTTTCATAGATGT
>DLUO01000001.1:8275-11918 GCA_003444595.1 Bacillota bacterium | reverse complement strand
TCATAGCCGGCCAGAGCATGCAAAACTGCGGCCATCTTGGTAATAGCATTTTCCCCCAGGGTAGGAATTGAGCCGTGGCAGGATTTTCCCTCTGCCCGAAGTTTGCTCCAGGCAGTTCCCTTTTCTCCTACCTGGATAAAGTAGATCATCCGGCCATTCAGGCAAACAGGCTCTTCTCCTCCCTCGTTGACGGCAAAATCCGCCCGGATCTTTTCCGGGCAATGTTCCAGGATGTACCGTATGCCAAAACGCCCCCCTTTTTCCTCATCTGCAGTTGCCGCCAGGATTAATGTGCCGTTAAGCGGACGGGATTCCCGGGCCAACCGTAATAATGTGTAGATCTGGGCAGCCATCAAGCCCTTGCAATCCAGGGCGCCGCGGCCGTAAACGATCCCGTTGCTGATCTCTCCGCCAAAGGGATCAAAATCCCACCCCTCGCCTGCAGGCACCACATCGGAATGGGAAAGGAAGAGAAGTCTTTTAGTGCCGGAACCAAGCCTGGCAATAATACTGGCGCGATCCCTTTCCGGCTCCACAATGTCGTAAGGAATTCCGGCAGCATCAAACAGCTCTTTAAGATATTTCACAACCTCAATTTCGTTACCGGGAGGATTGACTGTATTCAAACGAATTAAATCTGAAAGAATACGTTCCGGCGTCACTTGTTGAACACCTCTCTTTCTCCATACTGAAGCCCTCTCTTTGAGAACCCAAAGCAGCCTCAGCCTGTGCTGCCCGCTCCCACATCAGCCCCGGCTGAAGGCCTCTTCATCAGTAGCAGTGACAGTACCAATCCTACCATGGAAATAGCTGCGGCCACAATAAAAGACAGGTTAAAGGTTCCCAGGGTATCTTTGAAATATCCTCCCAGCGGGGGGCCCAGCACCTGGCCAATGCCAAAGAAGAGGGTCACAAAGCCCACGCCGGCAGGAGCGAGATCGGGCCCCACCCGGTCTCCGGCCGCTGCGGCCATAATCGTCGGTATGCTCCAGGCGCTCAAACCGAAGAGCACACTGGAGAGGTAAAAAGCTCCCAGGGAATCAAAAAGGCCAAAGATAAGATAGGAGCATGTCAGGGTAAGGTAAGCCAGTGCAGCTCCATTGCTCCTGCCCAGGAAATCGGAAAGGCCTCCCCAGATAACACCGCAAAAAATGCTCAGTCCTCCGACCAGAGCCCACATGGCGCTCGCTCTGGCATCCGTGATACCTGCATCTAAAAGAAAAGCCTTAAAATAGGTCATGTAAATAACATAAGAAAAACCGTACATAAAATAAACAATACCGATATACCAGACCTCTTTTACGCGGTAGACCAACCCCCATTGCAGACTGCCGACGACCCCTTTCGCAGGAGGTACAGCTACCGTGTTTTTAGATTCCAGGCCGACCATCTGCAGCCCCAGATCGGCTGGCTTGTTCCTGAGGAATGCCAGGCATATTGCAGCGATAACAAGAACCGTGCCACCGAGATAATACCAGGCGTAAGACCAGCCCTGAGCGCCATAAGCAATATAAATAACAGGAACGACAATACCTGCGATGCATGTGCCTATACCTATACCGCCGGAGACAATACCCGTGGCAAAACCCCGCTGTTTCATCGCAAACCAGGTCGATCCCAGAGCCATGGCCGGGACATAAGCCCCTCCGTTTCCGATACCGGTTAGCAGGCGCATGGCAAAGGCAAACTCGAAGGAACCGGCCGCACCTGTTAACAACATGGTTAAACCCATCAGCAGCAATGAAAGGGAGATGACCATACGGCTACCGTACCTGGCAGCGAGAAATCCACCAACAAGTGCAAAAAAAAGGTATCCGGCAAGGTTGCCGGAAGCAAGCAAACCGGACTGTGTGAAAGTTATCCCCAGTCCCTCGCGCATTTCGGGAAGAATGAGCGTATAGGCCATCCTGCCAAAACCGTGTGCCCCTATAGTAGTAAGCATTCCCATAAAAACCACTATCCAGCCGTAATGGTACCTCTTAGACATCTTACTGTGCGTCATGCTGATTCATTAAACCCCCTTTAATTTAATGCTTCAGGAGTCAGAATAAAAGAACCAGCAAAAATAGCAGAAGATATACTGTTGTAAGCGACCAGATACGGTGGTATTTCTAGAACGGGGCCACTTCTCCAAAGGTTTGAATTGCTAGAGGCATATTAGCGGAGTGTTCTGAATCCTGACTGCTGAATGGCGATACCCAACAGCAACAATATACCTCTCCCCGCGATTCATTTTACAAACATATATCCCTGTTACTCCGGTGACACTTCCAGCAACTCCAACAGGCCGGTCATTATCTCTCCGGCCTCACCCCTGATGTTCAGGTCGGCAATGCCATCCAGGGGAGTTCTCTCCCTGTTGATGATGACCAATTTGGCCCCTGAATTTTTAGCTGTTTCCGGGAGCTGCGCCGCGGGATAGACCACCAGGGAGGAACCGATGCAAATAAACAGATCGCAGTCCATACTGCAGCGCTGTGCCTCACGAAGCGTTTCAGCCGGAAGGGACTGTCCAAAAGATACGGTGGCGGGCTTAAGCAATCCGCCGCACTGGTGGCAGTTCCCTACTTCCTTTCCCTCTTCCAGAAGGTTATATATTTCTTTCCAGGGATAGTAGTAGTTACAGGAGAGGCAGCGCACCTCCCACATGGTCCCGTGGAGCTCCAGAACTTTAGCCGGGCTGTTTCCGGCTGCCTGATGCAGCCTATCGATATTCTGGGTGATTACTGCTGTTAATTTACCCTGCCGCTCCAGAGCGGCCACAGCCCGGTGGGCGCTGTTGGGCTGGGCGCCGCTAGACTCTTTCCAGTTTTCCCGGTAAAACTCCCAGAACTTTCGGCGGCTGGCCGGATTGGCAACAAAATTTTGGTAGGTTAGCTCGTTGGGATCAAAACGGCTCCAGATGCCGCCGGGACTACGAAAATCGGGTATACCTGATTCGGTACTGATCCCTGCACCGGTAAAAACCACGATATTCCGGCTTTCCTTAATCCAGTCGGCAAGCTGCATCAGCTTTTCTTTTTCTACCTTACTCAATCTGCGACCTCCTTTTTTATTCGTATTTTAACTGTGTCCTTTAGTTAATGAAGCCCCTCATCTGTCTGCTCGCTGGAGATAATATCCTGGTAATCGTAGGTAAACTCAACCAGTTTATCAGCCATATAGATAGGTGCCTCACAGCGCAAAGCCAGGGCGATAGCATCGCTTGGCCTGGAATCTATAACTAATATTTGCCCTTTGTGCCTGACATAAATTTCGGCATAAAAGGTGCTGTCCATGATATCGGTGATGATTACTTTTTCTACGGTACCCTCAAGCTGCTCACATAAAGTTTTAAGTAAATCATGCGTAAGAGGACGGGGTGCCGCTTGCCCCTGTAAAACCAGGGCTATAGACTGCGCTTCAAAAGGGCCGATGGCAATGGGCAGAATTTTGGTTTCCTTATCATCACACAACAAGACTAAAAAACTGCCCCCCTGATCCAAGGTCACTGCTTTTATTTTTACCGGCAACAGCTTAAACATCCCCTCTCGAATTTAATAGAACAGGCAAAAATACTAAATTTTTTAAACTTTTAATTTAAACTCAGCACCGCTGTAGAAACTATAGTTATTATAACAAAAATAATCTCTTTTGGAAACCA
>DLUO01000001.1:2564-7990 GCA_003444595.1 Bacillota bacterium | reverse complement strand
AAAACCGGATTTCTCAGCAGCGTTAATACCTTTTCCGCGCACTCTTCTACCGTGTTCACCAGGTAACCGGTAACCCCGTCTTCGATCTGCAACTTTATGCCCCCCACGTTCCCACCTATTACCGGGGTCCCCTTCCACAGACTTTCTGCCACGGTAAGCCCAAAGCCTTCGCGGAGCGACTTCTGCAGTATAATATCCGAGGCTGTTTGAAAGGCATTAACCTCCAGGTCCGAAATACCGTTGAAATTGGTAACGACTTTAATGTCATAATCCTCGCCGGCCCGCCGCAGGGTCCTGTAAAGATAATCCCAACCCTCCGGATCATCGGAAGCCATGGAGCCTACCAGCGCCAGTTGAACGCTGGGAAAATCCTTTTTCACTATTTTGTAGGCATCGATCACCCCCAGGGGATCCTTCCAGGGATCAAACCGGGAAACCTGTGAAATTAACGGGCGGCTTACGTCGACGCCAAACCTGGAGATAATCGCCCTGGCCTCTTCTTTATCAAGGATAATATTTTTTAGACTGAGAGGATCGATGGAGGGGGTAATAAACGTAATGTTTTTAAAGGCGGCTCCATCCTTGACGTAATCAGGCATGGTGAAAATTAGAGCATCATATTGTACTATGTAACGGTATAAAAAATCCCAGTACTCCTGATTGGGAAAAGAAGTATCGATATGGCACCGCCAGATCCATTTTTCATGCCACTCCTTCCCACGCGATTCGATTAAAGCAGCGGGCTGCGGATCATGGATGACAATGAAATCATAGTACCAGTCTTTCATATAAGAGGCGTTTATCTGATTGTATTTAAGGTAAATTTCCATTTCACTGCCGGAGAGTTCGCCCTCCTGTCCCTGCAGACAGTTATGAAACCTTTTGGTGACATTATAAAACTCCTCGTTTCCCAGAATAGTCCACCAGTCAATATCCACACCCATATCCTGCATCAGGGGGACAAGGGAATGTAGCTTTTCCGCTACGCCTCCCCCATAGGCGGTGGCATTAATCATGGCGATCTTTTTCCCCTTCAGCTTATCAACTAAAAAATCGAGCTCAAACGCGGTTTCTTGCTCCATAAACCTTCGATAATCATTAAAATTTTTCTTTTTTAAGGTTACCAACTGCATAGATTTATTTCTCCTCTTATTTTTTTCATATTAATAATTTAACCAGGACAAAGAACCTTAAACAGAGAGCATGGCTGCAAAATCATAGAAAAATTAAAAGATGGTTATATTAAAGTGTATGAGAAAAATGGGAGCGACTATTTTAGATAAGCAAACGGGCAGGGCTGAGTTTCGGGTCTTTGCCTTTAACAAAAAAAAAGTTGAGCTCCTGCTTAAAAATGCGGCCGGAGAGACAGTTGTCCCTATGTCCGAGGAAGAACCCCATATCTATAGCGCCCTTATCGAAAATGCAGCTCAAGAGATGTTGTACAAATTTAGAATCGATGGTGAAGGTGACTTTCCTGATCCATATTCCCATTTTCAGCCGGAAGGTGTCCACGGTTTCTCCCAGGTGATCGACCATCAAAAATATCAGTGGAACGACCAGGGCTGGAAGGGAAAGGACTTAAGCGAACTGATCATCTACGAGCTGCATATCGGCGCTTTCACCCCGGAAGGGACTTTTAGAGCGGCAGCAGAGAGGCTCGACTACCTTTTGGAGCTGGGAGTAAACACTATTGAACTGATGCCTGTCACCCAGACCCCCGGAAAATGGAACTGGGGGTATGACGGAGCCAATCTATTCAGCGTCAATAAGAATTACGGCTCTCCCGATGATTTAAAATATTTGATTGACCGCTGCCATCAAAAAGGATTGGCCGCCATACTTGATGTGGTTTACAACCATCTGGGGCCGGAAGGAAACTATCTCCCTGCCTACGGCCCCTATTTCACCTTAAAACACGCCACTCCCTGGGGTGCTGCTGTAAATTTCGACGATCAGTACTGTGAGATGATGCGCTCCATGGTCCTGGATAATGTCCGTTACTGGTTGGAAGAATACCATTTCGACGGGTTGAGGCTGGACGCTATCCATTCCATCAAAGATGAAAGCCCCACACACATCTTGCAAGAAATATCTTCGACGGCTAAAAAAACAGCCGCTGCTTTGAACCGCCGGATATGGCTGATCGCCGAAACCGATGAAAATAACGTTAAAATCATTAACCCGCCGGATAAAGGAGGCTACGGCATTGATGCGCAGTGGATGGACGACTTTCATCACTGTGTGCACACCGTCTTAACTGGAGAGAAACAAGGCTACTATATCGATTACGGGCGGCTGGAGGATCTGCCGAAGGTCTATAAAAACTACCTCTACACCGGCGAATATTCGCAATTCTGGCAGAAAAACCGCGGCAGTGACGCCTCCCGAAACCCCGGTGCTCAATTTGTAGTCTCTATTCAAAATCACGATCAGGTAGGGAACCGGGCCGGCGGGGAAAGACTCGGCGCCCTGGTGGATTTTCCTTCCTTAAAGATTGCTGCAGGACTGTTGTTTTTTTCTCCTTATATACCTTTACTTTTTATGGGTGAAGAATATGCCGAAAAAAATCCCTTTTTATTTTTTACCGACTATGAGGACCCCAAACTCAAAGCAGCAGTATCTCAGGGAAGGAAAGAAGAATTTAAAGCATTCGGCTGGGATAATTTCCCTGATCCCGAAGAAGACAGCACCTTTTTCAGCTCCAGACTTACACCCCGGGAGAACTGGGATGAACAAAATAAACAGATGTTTGCCTTCTACCGGGATTTAATCACCCTCAGGAAATCCCATCCCGCGCTCAGCAACCTGGATAAAGAAAACACTGAAGTAACAGTAGACAAGGAAAGCCAACTGGTGGAAATCCGCAGGTGGCACGGCAGCGTTGAGCTTACAGCGCTTTTTAACCTGGGAGAGAACGATTTTCCCCTTCCTGCAAGCAAGGGAAAACAAATTTTCAATGCGGGGTGGAAAAAATACGGAGGAAACAGGGAAGGAGACAGCGATGTGCTGGAAAAGAAAGGAATGATTGTCCTGGAATCTACAAATGGGCTTTAGCCACAGGAGAGCGTCATACTGCCGTCGGTACACTTTTCTGTAAGCCGGTAAAAAATTCCTCTATCTGCTGCGGCTCCATGGCATCAATGGCGTTCACCATGGAGGGGAAAAGAGGCGGGTAAAGATCGTAAAGATATTCATACATTTTTTCCACCAGGTATTCTGTATCATCCTTTAGTTTCCCCCAGAGCCTTTGAATATGCTCTGTGGACATAAAAACGGCCTGGCAGTAATCGCGCAGCAGTTCCAGCACTTTTTTTACCTTTTCGGCGCTCTCCGTCTCCGCTTTGTTAACAGCATAAAGCTGCAGCGCTTTCTCAATGGCCATTTCCTTCCATTTAAAGACGTGCTCGATCTCACTGTATGCCGATGCCAGGTCAACCCCTTTTTCCCGGGCCAGACGCTCCATCCCGTATTTTAGATAATTAATACGGCTGTCAATAAAAATATCCAGCATCCTGACGATCCCAACAATATTCCTTTCGTCCAAGCTTTGCAGCCGGCGGCTCAGGAGCAACTCAGCAGGGTACTCTTCCATCTTCTTTAAAAGAGCGGAACAGAGCAAGAAACCTTTAAGGTAAGGGAGCTTCTGTCGGCCTTCTGTCGGTCTCCACCCCCAGTTGCAGGCCCTTTTCATGATTCTCAGGCACATAATGACCTGCGTATCTGTCTCTTCCTGCAGTAAGTCGTAGCCGGTGTCGTTAAAATGTGCGCCGTGCACAGGAATTGCTGTAGAAATGTTAAAGTTCTCCACAAGGGTATCAAAGATCCCGCAGAAATACTTCCCGTTTTCCCAGAAAATATGGGGATGATGGTACAGGCCTGTTTTGTCCCTGTCATAACGCCCGACCCCGGTCACACCAAGAGGAGGGTAATGCCCGTCAGCCCTCAGGATCAACCTTATTTCCGGCGCCCAACTGATCCTGTCAAACTTCAGTTCAGGCAGGCTTTTCATCCCTTCACTTTTTAAGACATCATCAATATATTGATCCGGCGTGACGAAATGTATTTTAATGTTTTCTTTTGTCTCCGCCAATGTTTGTTTCCAGGCCTTTTCCATAATCTCCAGGGCAATGTCGCCAAAATCCATCAACTCCAGGTCCTGGATATGCACGAGCACCCCTCCGGAAGGAGCTCTCTCCAGTTCCCTGCGCAAAACATCCTTGTAGATCTCCACCCCTTCCTCCAGCGTAACCGGAAATTTCTCCAGTTGGCCATACAGGTATTCATTGTCAAAAACAGGATAAGTGCCAAGCATATACCCCTGAAATTTTACCTCTTCCCGCTTCATCTTTGTAATGGGGCGCCATATTTCCTGTGAAATGGGAAAATTTCTGGGGAAAGCCAGTATGTTTTTCCGCTCTGTCTTGATCAGGAACGGTTTGTACTGGAAATCCCCCCCTCCTTTTAAGGAGAAGGGAGCTTTTTGTTCGCTCAGGTGGGGGAAAATAATATAATGGATATTTGCTCTCTCCAGACTCTTCATCCTGTTATAATCATAAGAGGCTTCAGGAGAAAACAGGCCGCTGTATTTGGGATAAGCAGCACCCATGAAGCTGTGCAGGTACTGCCTGTTCCACTGGATCTCCTGGATTATCTCCTCCTCCCTTAAAAGGGCAACGTGAGTGTGGTGGGCATGACCGTAAAGCGGATATAACCGCCCCCTGGCATAGCTCTCCTTTAACTTTTGAAAAGCCCTGGGCATGACATCCCTGATCTGGGACAGGAGTTCGTTTGTATACTCCACGCACAAAGGGGCATTTAAGCTTTCGGCGAACCTTATGCTGCGGGAATAAATATCACGGTCCTCATCCTTACGTTTTTTCATATAGCTTTCATCCAGAATGGTATTTTTCATGGGGTTTTGCTCATCCAGATAGGAGAGCAGCATCTCGGGCAGGTCCCAAAGCAGTTCATGAGCATGAAACGCCAGTATAACGTAGATGTCTTTCATTAAATGCCTCGTGCCTCCAGTTGAGTATCGTATGGTTTTGAAAGCAAAATTAAATGCTGCCCGCTTAACGCGCAGCATTTATATGATACCCCAAAAGTAGCAGGATATTGATGCGCGTAGATAAATGATAAATAACGTTACTTCAAAAAGCGTCGCCTTATTGTGTCTCGACGCCCAAATCCAGCTGCATACCGCAGATAAACGTTTACTTAAATAAGAGGAGCCTGCGCCTCTAACCGCCATTGCCGCTACATTCTTTCATACCGCCATACCGCACTAAAAAGCCAGGTAAAAATAGGAGGTATGACCGGTTTTCTCCAGGCACTGCCTTTCCTGGACTGTACGGAAGTATTTTGCCAGAAGCAAACGGTAGGCGAGGGCCGGGGAAGCCGACCAGACAGCCAGAACGCCTCCGGGA
>DLUO01000001.1:1559-2362 GCA_003444595.1 Bacillota bacterium | reverse complement strand
TCTTTTAAAAGGGCTGTGCCCTCGTGCCCGTATAACAGGCTGTTTCCAGGCCTACTCAGCCATCCCGGGCCATTGTCCGTGTCCAAAATAACAGCATGGTATAAACTCCCTTCACCGTCCCCAGGATGCCGGCGCTGCAAAAACTCCACTAAATCGTTAACGTAAACGCTTACCCGGGGATCTGCCATGGCTCCCCCGTTAACTTCACTTAACGGCCCCCGGTTCCATTTAACTACTGACTCCTCCAGCTCAATTACATCCACACTCTTCACCAGCGGACAGCGTAATACCTCCTGCAGGCTCAACCCAAAACCCAGCCCCCCGATTAATACCTTTAAAAAGGGCGCCGGAGTGTTGCCGTGACCGTAACAATGGCGCCTGTGGAAAAGGTTGTTTCGCCACAAACAGCTCTTGAGTGCCATAGAAGCCATTTCCCTCTCTCCAGCACCATTGTAAGTGGCCATTAAAAAAACACCGTTATAGATAAATTCATAATCCCTGCCGCGGCGCTGCAGCTGCATCTCTCCTCCAGTTCCTCGGATTCTCTCTACAACCTCCGGAGGTTCATAATATTTGTCCACTGTCAACACCGCCCCTGCTCAAGTTTTTCTGCAAATGTTCATGGCAAACATTTTTTAGAGGTGCAATCAGTCGATAAGAGCACATCGGAAATTAGCTCCCTGAGCCCTCCTGAATTGTATTTTATAACATACCGGGGACAATTGGAATTCCTCTACCGCCGCAAACCCCAGAAAATTAAGGCCGCACCCAGGTACACCCAGATCATTCTGGTAAAATTCATC
>DLUO01000001.1:0-1196 GCA_003444595.1 Bacillota bacterium | reverse complement strand
AAAAAAACGATCGCCAGAAGCAATGAAGATACCAATTTTTCACACCCCGTATCCGGCCCGATTTAATAAAAAAATAATTATCTATACTTTTTTATTGTATTTATATTATTTATAAAACAGAGTAGAAGTTTTTTACTCTGTTTTGCAAAAATTATTCTGGGCTGTGAACAAATTTCAAAATTTTAGGGATAGAAGCTTCCCTTTCGGTAAAAATAATAATAACAATACCGAAAGGAGGTAAGCACTGTGGCCAAAAAATACAACAAGAGCCGTGAACAGAAGCCAAATTACACAAAAAGAGGAAAAGAAAGCTACCGCGTTGAGGCCGGAACGGATTTCGATCTGGACAGCAAATTAACGGACTGCAAATTAAAGGAAGAAAAAAATTCAAGTTCGTGTAGCAGCCCCAGACAAAGATAAGCGACGTTCTCACTCCAGGAATTTAAAAGCACCTCGGTCGTGAGTGGAAAATACAGGAGGAAAGTATATTCTTTCCCGGGCCAGGAGAACTTAAGCTGGCCCTCATTTTTTATCAGCGTAAGAAGTTCAACTGCTTGAAACCAAATAACAGAATCGGAGGTGTTGAGATTGCCTGAAGAAAATAGATCTGATGATACAGAGACCAAAGTCGTCAGCTATGCGGCTATCAGATACGGCGCCTGGTTGTTGGGTTTATTAATCGTGCTTTATTTTATCAGCCGTCACCTGTTCCCCTTTATCCGCTCCCTTTTTTAAAGTCTATCCGGTAATTACCATTACCCTGTTTTTTTAATTAAAATTTAAAATTAGTTAACATAATATTAATAATTTTTAATGGCTGGAACGGAGCAATGCCCAGAAAACTTGCTCTGTTCTTATTTATTTGTATAATATAGTTAACATAATTTTTTGAGATGGGGGCTTTTAAGCTCTCACTATCAGAATAAACATTTTCAGGAGGTATACATATGCTGAAAACCCTCGAAAAGCCTCTCTGGAGGCTAACTTTATTCCTGCTGGTACTGGGATTCGTGTTTTGTTCCTGTTCTCCGGCCAGCGCGTCAGCCGTTACCCACCAGGTCGTTTCAGGGGAAAACCTCTCTATACTCGCTCAGCGGTACAATACCACAGTAGCGGAGCTGGTCAGCGCCAACGGGATCGCCAATCCCTCATTGATCTATCCCGGGCAGATTTTAAGCATACCTTCCGGTGCAGCT
>DLUO01000153.1 GCA_003444595.1 Bacillota bacterium | reverse complement strand
GGTACAGGAAGTAACCGGCAGGGGAACCGGCCTTGATGACGAGGGCTTGCAAAACAAGATCCGGGTAATCCGGCAGGCGCTGGAGATTAACCGTCCTGACCCTGCGGACCCGGTAGATGTGCTGGCCAAAGTCGGCGGCTACGAAATTGGCGGCATTGCCGGGCTGATCCTAGGCGCGGCTTATCACCGCATACCCGTGCTGATAGACGGCTTCATCTCCTCCGCCGGGGCCTTGCTGGCCAAACACCTGGCACCGCTTTCCCTGGATTACATGATCGCAGCCCACCAATCTATGGAGCCCGGGCACCAATTCATGCTGCAGGAACTGGGGCTCAAAGCCCTGTTAAACCTGAACCTGCGCCTGGGAGAGGGAACGGGAGCGGCTTTGGCCATGAATATTGTGGAAGCCTCCTGCCGGATTATCGGCCAAATGAGTACATTTGATGATGCGGGTGTATCCAAGAAACTTTAGTTTTCACTGCCTCCCAGCTTCCCGGCAAGTAAAAAACATGATAAAATAAAGCTAATCTTTTATTCGGGCTTTTTACGGGTGGGCTAAAGTCGCTTCAAGCCCTCGTTTCGTGGTGCTGGCGAATGCCGGTATCATAGGGATTATAAAAAGGGAGGTAAAGTGAAAATGCAAATTCAAGGTGAAAAAATCAATTTAGCGGATTTTGTAGAATACCAGCAGGGTTCTGTAGTTAGCAAAGAAATTATCAGTAAAAAAGCGGGAACAGTTACCCTATTTTCTTTTGACAAAGGGCAGGGGTTAAGTGAGCATACGGCGCCGTTTGATGCCCTGGTTTATGTCTTTGACGGTACTGTTGAGATTACCATATCGGGTAAACCGCTAACCCTGAAAGCGGGAGAGATGGTGATTATGCCGGCCAATGAACCGCATGCTCTTAAAGCCCTGGAGAAATTTAAAATGATGCTGGTTATGATCAAAAGCTGAAATATTAGTTTTCAGCAATGAAGTACGATAAATGCGTGTTCTTTTGGATGTAAACGTTAGAACTGGCAAGGATAGAAAGCTACGGTATTGTATACTAAAAAGAACGGATTAGTGAGCTTTTCGAGCTTTGGCTGAAGGTACTAAAGGTTACGTGGGGAAGTCCTTGATGGATTTTCTATAACGGAGGAATACTGTAAATGACCCGTCCTCTTGTTTGGTTGACACTTATGTACGTCGCGGGAATTATCCTGGGGCGTTATTTTTCGTCCTACATTATTTTTGCGTCAGCCGCCGCCCTGATCTGGTCTTTATATAATATCTTTAATGAGAAAAAAGGGGGGCAGATGCTTGCTCCCTTTTTACTGCTTTTCCTCGTCGCCGGCGGCCTTATTTACAACTACTCGTTGCAGAGGGTGCAGGGCAACATCCGGGACTATTGCGGGGAGAGCTGCCTGCTGATGGGGACGGTGGAAGACGAGCCCCTGTGGCGTGAGGGTGACGTGGTCTTTACGCTTCGTGCAGAAAAAATTCGCCTTCTGGATCTAGATAAAGAAGATACAGTAACCGGCAGGGTTCGGGTCACACTGCAGTGGAAAGAAGAAAACGAGATGCCTGCAGAGCTGTCATACGGTCAACAGGTATCTTTGCAGGGGAAATTATATGAGCCCAAAGGGCGGCGCAATCCGGGCGGGTTCGATTACCGGTTTTATCTGGAGACAGAGGGAATAGCGGCATCTTTTTACGGCCCTGCCGACGGTATCAGTATTTTGGGCCTCTCTGACCAACTTTCTGCGCTGCAATTGGCAGCTTTAAAACTTAAAAGCAGGATGTCGGCTGTTTTAAGGGCTTACCTTCCCCGGAGAGAGGGTGCTTTGCTGGTAGGGATGCTTTTTGGCGAGAGGAACGCCCTCGATGAGGAGACGATAGGGCTGTTCAGCCAAAGCGGCATTGCTCATTTACTGGCCGTATCCGGCCTGCATGTGGGGCTGGTGGCCGCGGCTGTTCTTCTGCTGGGAAGACGGTTTGGGCTGCAGGGATGGGTGGCATACCTTTTTACCGCGTTGCTTCTTGCCGCCTACGTTTACCTTTGCGGTCTGGCACCTTCTGCCCTACGGGCTTTTATAATGGTACTCCTGGCCATGGGAGCGGTGCAGCTGGGGCGACCGGGAGACCTGCCCACCTCCCTGGCAGCCGCGGCGCTGTTCACCCTTGTTTTTAACCCTTTTTTGCTGTTTACGATCAGTTTCCAGCTCTCTTATGCTGCTACAGGTGCGATTATCTTTTTGGCTCCCTTGCTGCAGGAAAAGATCACCGCGGCTCTGGACAGAACGCCCCTTGCTGCTGCGCCATCACTGGTAAAAAACCTTTCCCCGCTGCTGGCTGTTACCCTGGCCGCGCAGCTTGGCGTTCTCCCGCTGACCGCCTTATATTTCCGGCAGGTTTCGCTGGCAGCTCTGCTGGCCAATCTCTTTGTGTTACCTGTCATGTCCCTGGTAATGAGCATAGGGCTTGCTTCTGCGCTCCTGGGGCTGCTGTGTCCCCTGGCCGGTTCGCTGTTGAATCTGGCCAATTATCCGCTTTTATCTTATCTTCTTTATGCTGCCGTGCTTTTTGGCAATCTGCCCTTTTCCTACTGCGAAGTATATCCGCCGTATTTAAGCGAAATAATCATCTTCTATGCCTTTTTGGCTTTGTTGGCCGGGGGGTGGAAGGTTTTTTTGCCTGTTTATAACCGCCTCAAGCAGCGGGTCAGGCCTTTTCATCTCCTGGTGTCACTGCTGCTTCCGGCTCTTTTTATGACATGGTGGGGCTTGCCCGTTACCGGTTCTTCTGAGCGGGAACTGGAGGTAGTGTTCCTGGATGTCGGGCAGGGCGACGCTATTTTTATTCGCACGCCACAGGGCCACAATATTCTCCTGGACGGCGGCGGCAAACCGGCTTACATGGGGGATATTGATGAAACAGGGCGATTTGTAGTGGTGCCCTTTTTGGAGCACCGGCGTATTAAAAAGCTGGATATGGTAATCGTGAGCCACCCCCATGAAGACCATTACGGCGGGCTGTCCCCGGTTCTGGAGAAATTTCCGGTCGAACGGCTGGTGACCACGGCCGAGGAGCCCGGGACGCAGTCCTACAGCGAGTTGCTGGAGTTGGCCCATAAAAAGAATATTTCCCGGGAAATTGTCCGGGAGGGCGATATGTATACGGCGGGGCCATTTCTGGAGATGAAGGTGTTAAACCCTCCGGAGCAGCTGTTCAGCGGTAACGAAAACGATACTAATAACAATTCTCTGGTTTTGCACCTGCGCTACAAGGAGGTGGGTTTCCTCTTTACGGGTGATATTGAGGCAAGGGCTGTTGAGCGTCTTTTATCAAAGCAAAAGATCCCTGCTGTCCAGATTTTAAAGGTGCCCCATCACGGCGGATATCTTGGCAACCTGCGGGAGTTGCTGGACAGCGCTTCTCCCCGTGCGGCCGTAATTAGCGTGGGGACCAATTCCTTCGGGCATCCCCATACCTCCACCCTTGCCGGTCTCGAGGAGAGCGAAGTGGAGGTTTACCGCACGGATCTTCATGGCGCCGTCATCATCAGGAGCAACGGCTTCGCGTATACAATAGAAACGATGCTGGTTCCGCAGCCGGCTCTGTGAGCAGGAGTACGGCCTCACGCCGGCGAAGAGTTTTGCTTTTCAGGCAATCTGTGAACTAAATCCCCGCGCTGTTCAGAATTTAGTCACCGGGATGGCAGGATTTTCTAATTTGTCCGAAGAATTTATAATAACTTATATGCTTTTTAACAAAATTGCTGAAAAAACACACATCGCTGTGTTGAAATTTGTTGGATTAAGGAGTTGAGCATTCTTGCCGGAGAAAATCATTAAACGGGACGGCCGGGTAGTAAATTTTGACCAGGAAAGAATTATTAATGCCATCTTCAAGGCAGCGCAGGCAGTGGGAGGCGCAGACCGTCGGGTGGCAAGTAATCTTTCGCAGCAAGTTGTGAACATTATCAATGAGACTTTCCGGGACAGGTTCCCCAGCGTGGAAGAGGTCCAGGATATTGTTGAAAAAGTCCTCATAGAAAACGGCCATGCCAAAACTGCCAAAGCTTATATTCTTTACCGCAAACAGCATGAAGAATTAAGGAACTTCCAGCATTTACTGCTTAATGCTGAAAAAATGTTCCAGGAATACCTTGGTGGGGAGGACTGGCGTATTAATGAGAACAGCAACATGAATTACTCCCTGCAGGGGCTGAACAACCATATCATTTCCGCCGTGACCTCCAAGTACTGGCTGGAAAAAGTTTATCCTGAAGAAATCCGTGAGGCACACCGCCAGGGTGATTTTCACATTCACGATTTAGGTCTCCTGGCGCCTTATTGCTGTGGCTGGGACCTGGCCGACCTTCTGGAAAACGGTTTCAGCGGCGTATCACAGAAGGTGGAGAGTGGCCCCCCCAAGCATTTCCGGACGGCTTTGGGTCAGATCGTTAACTTCTTTTATACGATGCAGGGGGAGGCTGCAGGCGCACAGGCCCTGGCCAACTTCGATACCTACCTGGCGCCGTTTATACGCTATGACGATATGAGCTACCGCGAGGTCAAACAGGCCATGCAGGAATTTATTTTTAACCTTAATGTCCCCACGCGTGTGGGCTTCCAGACCCCTTTTGTCAATATCACCATGGACGTTACCGTCTCCCCCGTTTTAAAAGACCAGCCGGTGATGATCGGCGGGGAAATAAAAAAGGAGACCTATGGAGAATTTCAGAAGGAAATGGATATGCTTAACCAGGCCTTTTGCGAGGTTATGATGGAAGGTGATGCCCGGGGAAGAATTTTTACTTTTCCTATCCCTACTTATAATATAACACCGGATTTTGGCTGGGACAGCCCCATGGTTGAACGTATTATCGAGATGACCTCCCGCTATGGGATTCCGTACTTCGCCAACTTTATAAATTCCGATCTTTCGCCGGAAGATGTCCGCAGCATGTGCTGCCGCCTGCGTCTGGATAACCGTGAGCTGCGACGCAGGGGTGGCGGTCTTTTCGGAGCAAACCCCCTGACCGGTTCCATCGGTGTGGTTACCATAAATATTCCCCGACTGGGCTATCTTTCCCGGGACGAGAGCGATTTTTTTGCACGGCTGCGCAAGCTTATGGAAATGGCCCGCAATAGCCTGCTGATTAAAAGAAATGTCCTGGAAAAGATGACCGAACAGGGGCTTTATCCATATTCACGCCACTACCTGCGCTCCGTGAAAGAGCGTTTTGACGGATACTGGTTCAACCACTTTAATACGATCGGCCTGGTGGGAATGAATGAGGGGCTGCTCAACTTTTTTGGACGGGATATCTGCTCCGAAGAAGGCCGGGTGTTTGCCCTCAAAGTGCTTGATTTTATGCGCGACCTACTGTTGGAATTCCAGACGGAATCTGACCAGCTTTTTAACCTGGAGGCGACCCCGGCGGAGGGGACAGCCTACAGACTGGCC
>DLUO01000020.1:525-4010 GCA_003444595.1 Bacillota bacterium | reverse complement strand
CAGGTGCAAGGGGTAGATGAAGCCGATCTTGTCAAGACAGACGGGCAGTACATTTACCAGGTCAACAGGGGACGTATCGTTATCGCCAGGGCCTATCCCCCCGGGCAGATGAAAATTTGCAGCACGCTCACCTTTAAGGACCGGGAATTCACCCCCCAAGAGATTTACGTGGATAAGCAACATCTTATTGTTATCGGGACTTCCCGCAAGGAAATCCCCTGCGCCGACGATCCTGTTCCCTACAGCGAAGAGCAAAATATAATGATTTACCCCCCGCCTTTCTACTTTCACCCCACGGTCAAAACGGTTATTTTCGACATCAGCGACCGGGAAAACGTCAGGCAACTGCGGGAAGTCGAAGTGGAGGGGTATTACGTCTCTTCCCGCAAGATCGGCGCAGCCCTCTACCTGGTAGCCAACAGGAACATCAACTACTATTACATCATGGAAGATAAAGCTAAAATCATGGACCAGGCAGTGACAGGAAGAATGAGGGAAGGGGCCGAAAATCCGGTACCCTCCTACCGCGACACCGCCGTTAGTGATGAATTTGTAAGTGTCGATTACGCCAGGATCCGCTATTTCCCCGGCTTTACCCGGCCCAATTACCTGATCGTCGCCGGCCTGAACCTGGCTCAACCCAATGAGCCCGTCCGTGTACACACCTTCCTGGGCGCCGGCGACAACATCTACGCCTCCCAGCAGAACCTCTATGCCACCGTGACCGGATACGGCCGCCCCGTAGCGAGAATTCCATCCTACGGCCCCGACACCTATATCTATAAATTTGCCCTGGACGGCGGCAGGATCAGCTATGCCGCCAGGGGGAAGGTTCCGGGCACCGTTTTAAACCAGTTCTCCATGGATGAATATAACGGGCACTTCCGTATCGCCACCACTTCGGAAAACCCCTGGGGCGGCGGCGGGGATACTTCCCGGAACAACGTCTATATCCTGGACAAAGAGCTGAGTTTAAAGGGGAAAATTGAAGATATCGCTCCCGGTGAAAGGATCTATTCCGTGCGCTTCATGGGCAAGAAAGGCTACATGGTCACCTTTCAGACCATGGACCCGCTTTTTGTCCTGGACCTGGAGAATCCGGAGGCCCCCCGCGTCCTCGGTGCTTTAAAAATTCCCGGCTACAGCGACTACCTCCACCCCTATGATGAAAACCATATCATCGGCTTTGGCAAGGATACCATGGAGATCGTCCACAAGGACGGCAGGGGGAATCTCATCAGCACCGGAGTTATCGACCTGGGAATCAAGATAGCCCTCTTCGACGTCAGCGATGTGCACAACCCCGTGGAGAAATTCAAGGAAACGATCGGAGGCCGCGGCACCAGCTCCGAGCTCCTGCAAAACCACAAAGCCCTGCTCTTCAGCAGGGAGAAAAACCTCCTGGCCTTTCCCGTTACTGTGATGGAATCCCAAAGCAGCACGGGAACGATCCCGGACTACGGAGTATTTACCTTCCAGGGCGCCTACGTCTACAACCTGGAGCTGACGCAAGGCTTCCAACTGAAGGGGAAAATCACCCACCTTACAGGGGAAGATTACCTCAAAGCCGGCCGCCATTGGTACGACAGCAACAAAAACGTGGAAAGGGTCATCTATATCGGCGATGTCCTTTACACGCTCTCCCAGGGCATGATCAAGGCCAACGCGATGGGTGACCTGACTGAAATCAACTCCCTGCCGATCCCGTGAGTCAAAAGCGGGCTTTATACTATGGATGGCAACAGTAAGAGGAACTTTTGCACAACATGCGGGTTTTTCCCCATCACAGAATGACAATTAATGTGACACAAAAGTCATGGCAAAAAGGGGCTGCACTCCTTTGCAGGTGAGTGCAGCCCCTTGGTATATAATTGAGCTACCAAATTACCTTCACATCGTATTCGGCAATTTGCTTGTCTGCCGATATTATGGGTAGTATTTCGAGCTGTGCCTGGGAGACCAGCAGACGGTCAAAAGGATCCCGGTGGTGCGGTGGGAGAGAATAAACGTGAAGGGTGTGATTCATTCTAACGGGAAGTTCAATAATATCATTGGCAGAGAGCTGTTCAAAAATAAAAGCCACCGGATTGCCCGGCAACTCAAGCTTACCCAACCTGGCCTTCACTACCATTTCCCATCCGCTGGCGGCGCTCAGATAAAGGGTGTTTCCACCATCACTAATGATCTCGCGGGCCCGGGATGAAAGCTTCGGACTGTCCGTAATCCACCACAAAAATACATGTGTGTCCAGCAGAGCTCTCATTTTTCGAACTCCTCCAACACATCTTCAGGCAGCGGATCATTAAAAGATGGCGATATTATGATCCTATTTTTTGCTGTTCCCGGAAGGCGTTTAGGGCAGTGCTCCACAACAGGCACCAGCTTGGCAACAGGCTTGCCGCCCTTGGCGATAATTACTTCATGCCCCTCTTTAACCTTAGCCAAAAGTTTGGAAAGATGGGTCTTAGCTTCATGGGTATTTACCTGGATTGTCAAGATGATCACCCTTTTTTAGTATAAACTAAACTAAGGGCTAAGTCAATCAAAACGACTACGAAAAATACGCTTCCGGTGAGACTAACAAAAGGCCGGGAATAAAAGAATAATGCCTGGCATTTTTAGTGGCAAGCGGCATCCCATGATATAGAGCTGATGAGGCAATAACAGCATCAGGCATCTCCAATCCATTGCTTTTCCGATAACTACCCAGCAACTTCCCGGCGAGTTTTGCTATAGGACTGTTTAATTCGACTCTGTACAGATTTTCCAGGATCTTACTTATTTCTTCCGCCTGCCTGTCATCGATTTTTTCAGCGGCAAACAGTTCAATCTCGGTAATTACAGAAAAAAAGCCCTTGAACTCTTCTTCAACCATCACTCTTCTTAAAAAGAAAGTGTCCTCTTCCATCCCTCTGAGATGGTTAATGATAACATCTGTATCTATTAAAATAGGTTTTATCTCACCAAACATGGCGAGTGCTCCCTTTGCGCAACTCCCGAACTATTTCTGTTCCATCCAAATCCAAATGCTTCCACATACCCGAGGTTCGTGACAATAAATCATCCAGCTTTTTTTTATCCCTTTTTTTCTTGGCCGGATATAAAATCAGGCTTTCCCCGCTTTCAATAACTTCCAGGAGATCGCCCGCCGCTATCTTTAAACGTTTACGAAAAGCCGCCGGAAGGCAAATTTGCCCCCGCCCAGAAACCTTCACCCTCATAAATCAAACCTCCTTTTGCTTTATATTTTAGCAAAAATAAAGCAAGCTGTAAATATGTTTTACTTCACTACACCAAAGGCTTTAAGAAAAAACTTGCTTTTCTAAAAGTTTTTTCAACGGAACTCTTAATTTCAGATCACTTGTATCTTCTTACCGGTGTGATAAAATAGTTTTTAAGTTACATATATAAAAGGATGGTTAGGGAAATTGTGGCAGAGCAACCTGATTGACACGGCGCTGGGTCGGACGCCGCCCGATCTTTAC
>DLUO01000020.1:0-500 GCA_003444595.1 Bacillota bacterium | reverse complement strand
TACCCGGCAGATATTGCCGTAAAAGACGGCCGTATCGCCTACGTGGGCAAAGACCTCGGCGCCGCTCAACCGGCCGGCTGCACCGTCATAGATGCCCGGGGCTGTAACCTGCTGCCCGGGTTCATAGAGCCGCACGGGCATCCCGCACAGTTCCACGATACCGTAGAGTATACCAGGGCTGCTTCTCAAAACGGTATAACCGCTGTAGTCTCCGACTCCTACAAGCTGCTGAAGGCACTCGGGCCGCAAGAGTTTGCCCGCTATATTGAGGAAATTAAAAAAAGCACGCCTGTCAAGGTATACTGGTTTCTGCGCATCTTTACAGAGTACTACTTTTCCTCCGGGGAACCACTGGTTTCTCCGGAGGAAATGCAAGTGCTCGTCAACCTGCCCCAAGTGCTCGGCATCGGGGAGACGACCAGGTGGCCGGGCATCCTGCAAAAAGAGGCCTTCCCTCTGGAAGCCATACGCATGATCAGGGCGGCCGGAAAACGTCCTGA
>DLUO01000124.1 GCA_003444595.1 Bacillota bacterium | reverse complement strand
CCCATTATAACACTCCATTGACAGGGGTGATCAGGGAGGCGCACTATTTACTTGACGAGATAGCCAAAGAAAAAACAGGAAGAAACAGCCTTGCTGTAACCGTTTGGAAAGGTGTCGGGCGTGTTTTAACCTGGGCGGTTCCTTGGCCAATTATCGGCTCGAGCCAACACAACCTTATTAATGAGCTGCTTAGCTCTTTCTCTTCTTACAGCAAAGAGAAAGAATATAATTTCACGTTTTTTTACAACATGCGCCAGCGTTTGGCGATTTTAATCGATGAAGAGGGGAATATTCCCCTGGAGTGGACCGATGAAGAATTGATTGATATTTTAGCGGCCGAGTACCGACGCAACAGGGAGCGTGAGGTGGATTGGCCTACGGCACGGCAAAGGATGGAGCGTTTGCTAACGATTTGCCGCAGATACAGGTGGGCTGAAAAAGGCGGGGTTCAAAAAGAAGAAAGGTCTTTTTCTCTCGATGGGGTCATGTTGATTAAATTTTTAGCGCAGAAGGGGGTGGAGCTGTGAGCTGGCAGCGATGGGTCTTCCGCTTTCTCGATACCTGTTTTTTTAGGGATGCCGCGCCCTTCCATGCCGGTGAGGGGGGATATATAAGGGTAAAAAGCATCTTCCCTCCCTTCATTACAACTTTACAGGGAGCAATCCGCACAAGCCTGGCCCTGGAACAAAAATGGCATCCGGGAGAGACGGAGAAATGGCCGGAAGAATTGGGTGGTCCGGATGATCTAGGCAACTTGCGGCTACGCGGGCCGTACCTGCTCTACCAGGATGAGCCTTGCTTCCCAGCACCCTTGTTGCTTCTGGGTAAAGAAGGCACCTATATTAGACTTGTTCCTGGAGCTCCAGTGGAATGCGATTTGGGCACTGTCAGGTTGCCTGTGCCCGCCCGGGAGCCAGAGGGGGCCAAGCTTCTAAATGGTGTTTACCTTACCAGAGAGGGTCTTGGTCAGGTTTTGGAGGGCGGTGTTCCTTCTCAAAATACCTTAAAAAGACGCGAAGATTTCTATGTCGATGAGATCAGGGTGGGGCTGGAGCGTTCAGATGAGAGCCGTACTGCCAAGGAAGGGCATCTGTACAACATTATCCACGTTAGGCCGAAAAGAGAAACCGCCCTCGCGGTATATGTTTCAGGTATCCCTCCGGCCTGGCGGGTTAAGGATCAATTGGCCGTACCTCTGGGGGGAGAAGGGCGGCTGGCCGCCGTTCAGGTTATGTCGGGTAATCCCTCTGAGATTTTGCCGCCGGCACCATCTTTGGTCGCAGGGAAGGGCGGAAAGATCCGCTTTACGGTTATCCTGGTCACCCCTGGATGGTACGGTGAGAGGGAAAGTTTACAAAAGGTTATCAGCCAGGGGCCTCCCGGCATACCAGGCCGCTGTCTGGCAGCTTGTATCGGCAAAGTTCTGCAGGCAGGGGGATGGGATATGCTTAACCGGCAACCCAGATCTTTGATGCCTTTTTTACCTTCGGGAAGCCTTTGGTTCTTTGAGGCAGATGAACAAAAAACCGCTCAGGTGGCCGCCTTGCATGGACAGTGTATAGGTCCCAAGGGTGACTACGGTTTTGGTCAAATAATCATTGGCAGATGGGAGGAGAAATAGTGATGAAAAGCGCTGTTTTGGGCCTTCTTGCGGAAACCAGCCTGCATCCCGGTATGGGGCAGGTAGTAGGAGTTGTGGACCTTCCGGTAGCCCGGGAGAAGTCGACCGATTATCCCGTTATCGTAAGTTCAAGCCTTAAAGGTTCTTTACGGGACCGGGCAGAGCAGCTATGGGGTATAGATGATGAAAAGGTAGAGCGTATTTTTGGCGGCCCTGATAATGCCGGTTCTCTCCTTGTCACCGATGCCCGGCTCTTGCTGTTGCCGGTGCGTTCGTTACAGGGCCATTATAGGTGGGTGACTTGCCCGTACCTTTTAGAGCGCTTACAAAGGGATCTGCAATTGGCAGGGATGATGGAAAGTTTTGCCATACTCCGCCCTGAAAATGGTGAAGCTGTTACTGTCCAGGGTCAGGGATCCCTTTTTCTGGAAGAACTTTCTTTTAGGGTGAGGGCAGAGGGCGACGAGCTTTCGGATTTAATCAATACTTTAAAGCCCTTTACCCGGCACGATGCCCTAAAGGACCGCCTTCAAGCGGGGTTGGCAATCATTTGTGATGATGAGTTTGCCTACTTTGCTCGCTACGGCTTGGCGGTAAACGCCCGCAACGTTCTGGATAACGAGACCAGAACCAGCGAAAACCTTTGGTATGAGGAGACCATCCCCCCGGATACCCTGTTTTATGCTCTCCTTTTTGCCAGAGATAAAAGAGAGAGCGACTTGGAGGAGGTTAAGGGTATTTTCAGCGATCGCCCTTATTTACAGGTTGGGGGCAATGAAACGATCGGGCAGGGCTGGTGCGCCGTTAGCTGGATTACAGACGGAGGTGAGCAATTATGATGCAAACTCTTGAGCAAATGAGGGCACACCACGCTTTAGACAAAATACGCGATATAGAAAATAATTATGACGAAGATACCCGGCAGAAATTTGTTTCCTACGTAGAGAGCTTACCGGCAGACATCATAGCAAACGGTTTGGGGCAGGCTGCCGCGACCCTGCTCGCGCGGGCAAAAGGCAATGAGCATGATGCCCACTATCTTCTTTACCGGGCCCTAAAAGATTGGCTCTGCCGGGACGATCCTGAGGGCCGTGCCCCTTACGGCGGTGAGGACGACCTTATGGCGGCTATAGTTAACTGTGACCGGGCGGTCTACCTGCGCGCCCAGGCAGAAACGCTGGCCTGGTTGGAGTGGCTGAAAAAGTTTGCTGTGGCTTTTTTCAGAAGAGAGTAGGATAGGGCTAATGGTTAAAGGGGGGCGAGAAGATGGTTTTGCCATTGTATCATAATCATAATGCACCGAGACGATTTAAAAGGAGTTTTAACACTGGTTTATGGTACGATAAATTTTTTCAAGGATGGGCTCGTGACTGGACCATAGGTGACCGGGGTAAAAGAGATTGGATAAATCAGGTGACCGGTATCCCGGTAGGAGAGAGAGCCTTTTTGAAAGAAGCTGTCCTGCGGCTGGTGATGCTGGCAAAGGATCTTGGGGGCGAATGCCGCTGTTTTGCCACCAGTTGGCGCTTTGTTACCGGTTTAGGGCGCTCCCACCCTGTAGAAAACGGTTTTGCCTGGCACCATACCCTAGGAACACCTTATCTTCCCGGCAGTTCGGTTAAAGGTATGGTGCGCTCCTGGGCAGAAAACTGGGTTGAAGTTTCCCCAGACGATGTAAATCGGCTATTCGGCCCACGGGAGGCAAATGCAAATAATGTGGAAAAGCATATTGGCAGTGTGCTCTTTTTTGACGCCCTGCCCATAAGCCCCGTACAGCTTGAAGAAGAGGTAATGACACCCCATTACCAGGAATATTATCAGCAGGAGCAACCCCAGCTCGCGCCTGGCGACTGGTACGATCCTGTTCCCATACCCTTTCTTGCTGTGGCACCCCAGCAAACTTTTCTTTTTGCCTTAGCGCCACGTCGCAGGACGGCAGAGCAAGATCGGGAGGATTTTCTCCTGGCTTTTGAGTGGCTTACAGACGCTTTAACCGCCATTGGTGCCGGAGCCAAAACGACTGCTGGCTACGGGCGTTTTGTAAGGGAAAAGAGCGGGGAAACAGAAATCAACAAATGGTGGCAGGAAGCAGTGCAGAAGCTTCAACAAAGGGAGACACAAAAAGAAGAGGAAGCTGTTAGTCCTGTAAAAAAAGAAATGATGCAAGACAGTTATGATCAGGACCAAGAAGCCTTTATGAGAGCAATGGGTGAAAAATGGCTGAAAAAACTGGCGGAGGAACAATCTTCGGCGGAAGAAAAACAGGAGGTCGCCTTATTGTTGAAGCAGTGGTACCTGACATACAGGAAAGAGCAATGGAAGAAACCCAATAAGAAAAATAAGGAAAAGATAGCTTTGATTAAAAGAGTTCTTGGAGAATAAAAACAGCCGTAATATACCAGGAAATAGGTTTGGCCGGACTGCGAGAGCATACTGGACTGAGATATAGTGACTATCAGGGGTTGAAAGAAAGAAATATAGGTCATTTCCGCTTAGATCAGGACTGGCGAATCTCTTGTAACGAAAATAAAGGGGTCTTATGTCTTCGTCATGTAGGATCCCATGATTACATTAATAATAAACCATAAAATATTCCTCTTTTCTTTTAATTTCCTTCCCGAATAAAAAATTACAAGGCAAAGAGGCTTTTGTTAAAAAATGCAGATTTATGCAAAATATCATCGAAAAATAGCCAAAAAGTAAAAATTTTACCTATCACCTTTCATATTTTACATTGATGAAAACGGGGCCCTTTCTTATAATGTGTATTAAAAAGATTTGTAAGAGAAAAAAATTATTAAAAAAGGAATGATCTAATGACCATCAAAAACAAACTGTTAATCTCTTTCGGTGCCATCCTTGTTTTAATGGTATTTATGGGCATTATCGCCTATACCCGAGTAGACAGCATTGAGAGGGAGAATTTAGAAATTGTCCGTAAAATGGAGTTGATCCACCATTTCGCTGAAAGGAAGATCGACCATCTTACCTGGCTTAACAAATTGAGCGACTCAATTTACCGGGGGGTAGCATTTGAAGGGCAACTGGATCACACTCGTTGTAATTTGGGTTCCTGGTATTATGCATATTTAGAATCTGAGGGATTTTCCTCTTCTTCGGAAGAGGTTCAGCAATACTTACTTGCTTTAGAAGAGCCTCACACGTTGATGCACCAGTCTGCTGCAAAAATTGTGGATTTATTGAGCAGGGGTGATGACTTTTCCCTTCAGCAGGCACAAAAGATTTATCAAGAAGAGACTTTGCCCAACATAGGAACCTTGGGGGAGCTTATGCACGTGCTGGAAGAGCTTTATCACGAGGAACAGTTCTTTCTGCTGGAAAAGGTGCAAACTTTTGCAAATACGGTAAGAAGGGGGCTTATCGCAACCATAAGCCTGAGCTTTTTTATAGCCTTGGCAATTTCTTTGCTTCTCGCCCGCTCAATAGTTTCACCCATAAGCGTTATGACAGAGAGGGCCCAGAAAATTGCCCAGGGGGATCTTACACAAAAAATTGAAATTAACAAAAAAGATGAAATGGGTATACTGGCCAAAGCTTTTAACATTATGCTGGAGGGAATATACCACCTCCTGGAGCAGATTAACAGCTCCGCCCAGGGGGTAGAAAAACTCTCCCAGAACCTTTCGGAAACAACAGATGCCTTGAGCAGTTCTATCCAGGAGGTGGCTGGTTCTACCAACCATGTAGCTGCTTCGGCGCAGCAGCTCAGCGGAAACTCACAGGATATGGCCCATGAATCCAGAGAGATATCCGAAATGGCCATCGCGGGCGAAAGGGAAATGGGTGAAACCGTAGAAAAAATGCAAGAAATTCAA
>DLUO01000187.1:2324-4842 GCA_003444595.1 Bacillota bacterium | reverse complement strand
TCCATGCCAAGGAAGCGCGCTCCCACTGCGCTACAGCCCCATATTTATTTTCGCTACGCCCTTTACATTATAGCTACTCTTCTCTCTTCTGTCAACTCCATGCCATATTTTTGTGTGTTTAACCTGTGATCACCTTAAAATAAAAAGTACGCCCTCTGCGGCGTACTTTTTTGGAAAAGCAAATTAATTAATCTTCCAGCTCAATAGCCTCTTCGGGGCACTCGTCAACACAGGAACCGCAATCGGTACATTCATTGGCATCAACGACGGCGACCTCGTCTACGGTAATAGCCTCTACAGGACATACATCAGCACAACTACCGCATCCGGAGCATTTTTCCGGGTCTACCTTAGCTGGCATATTTTCCCCTCCCAGGTTAGATATTTTGAGATTATTATAATAAACCAATTCCTATTAAAGCATATTTACTTTTGCTCGTCAATTACTTTTTTCGGAAAATCCGGAAAGTACGCCTGGTACATTTTCTGGCGTGATTTTCTACAACAGTTTGCTCGTTTATGCCCACCAGGCCGTAGCGGTTATCCCTCTTTTTTGCTTCTTTATAAACCGGGAACTTTTTGTTACACTTAACAGAGGGAGTGAGAACACTTGACCGCAAAGAAAAAGCACTGGTGGGAAATCATGCCGCTTGTATCGGCGCTTCTCCTTATCCTGAGCTTCCCCCCCTGGAACAGGGAATATCTTGCCTGGATAAGCCTTTTGCCGCTGTTTTTTTACTGCCGCGAACAGGTTTCTTACCGGAAAAGCTTATGGGGTGGTTTCAGCACAGGGCTGGTTTTTTTCCTCTATCTTTATGCCTATATGGCACTTTCTGTAAATTTCGTCTTACCGCGCTACGTAGGAGTGCTGGTAGTCGCAGCCTCCGCTTTCTATTCCGCTTTGTTTTACGGGCTTTTCTCCCTTTTTCTTTTCTTTTTGCTCAGAAACACGGGGACAACTTTATCCTGCCTGGCCGCACCCGCGGCGTGGGTACTTCTGGAATATCTGCGCTCGCTGGGGTTTCTAGGTCATACGGGCGGATTTTTAGGATATAGCCAGAGTTATAACCCGCTGCTCCAGTGTATTGCTCTCTATGGTTATTGGGGGTTGCCTTTTTTAATGGTGCTGTTCCAGGCAATCTTTTTTTTCGCGTGGCGCAGCTTCAGGGAAGGAAATAAAAAAACCGCCGTAAAAACCGCAGCACTGCCTCTTTTACTTTTTATAGCTATGCTGGGAAGCGGCGTCTATTTTCCCTCCCTATTCCCTGTTGAAAAAAATGACAGGGTATTGCGCATCGCACTGGTTCAGGGGAATATCCCCCAGGAAAATATTCTCGATCCCTCCATGACCGCAGATAATTTCCTGAAATACCTGGAGTTGTCCAGAAAAGCTGATGCTCTTTATGCCCCTTTGGATCTGATCGTGTGGCCGGAAACGGTCTTTTCCCTTTCTGTGCAGCAAAATTACCCTGCCGCAGAAAAGGAAATTGCCGCTCTCGCTGAAGAGTCGGGCGCCTCTATCCTTTATGGGGCTATGTATGAAGACAGATCCCGCGGGGAAGTGTTCAATTCCATCCTGCTCCACGAAAGCACCAGGGGTTTCGGGCAGGAAAAACAGCGCACCGACAAGATAAGGCTGGTTCCCTTTGCCGAATATTTTCCCCTTCCCGGCATACTGAACAGCATCTGGGAAATGGATCTTTCCCTGGGCACCTATACAGCCGGAGCCGCCCCACGAACCTTTAAATTGGGAGATTTTGAGTTTGGCGGCATTGTGTGCTTTGAATCCTATTTTCCCCGCCCTGCCCTGAGCATACCCCAAAAGGGCGGGGAACACATCTTCGTGCTTAGCAATGACGCCTGGTTTTTGGACAGCAGCGGCCTGGAGCAGCATGCCCGCGCCGCGGCTGTCAGGGCGCTAGAGACAGGGCTAGGTGTTACACAGGTAGCCAATACTGGGTACACCATATCCTTTGACTATACCGGACGGGAAATATTGAAACTTCCTGTTTTAAGGGAAGGCGTCGCCCTGCTGGAGAGCGAAATGCCGCGACGCCGCACCCTTTACTGCCTCTGGGGCGATTATTTTCTATTCATCTGTTTTATGCTCCTGGTTGTCGCGTTTCTTAAACTTTTATTTAGCCGCAGGTGCTGAATCCGCAGTAGTCGCAGTAACTGCAATTGGCATCGGGAATCATGTTGCCGATTTTACACGAACTGCAGATGCGTATATTTTTGGGACCCCCTGGGGCATTAAGGCGGTAAGCCACTTTTCCCCTGGCGGCCTTGGCCAGCTCCTGCCCGATAAAATCAGTGCAGGACAACACGGTGGTCTCCGGGTGCATTAAACAGGAGGGGCATTTTTCCTCCCGCAGCTGTTCTACAATTTCATCAATATCTACACCCGCCCTGATAGAAATAGAGATAATTTTGGCCAGGGCATTGGACAGAGGGGGGCACCCTTCCTCGCCTACGGAGGTAAAAACTTCGCAAACCTGCTCTGTCCCGTCTTCCCTCA
>DLUO01000187.1:0-2032 GCA_003444595.1 Bacillota bacterium | reverse complement strand
TCAATCGTTGAAGTAATTACCTGGCTTTCCCTGGAGCCGTCGCGGTAGTAAGTAACGCCCTTCGCTCCGCTGCGCCAGGCCTGGAGGAAAGCCTCCCGGCAATCTTCGACCGTGGCCTGGTTGGGTGCGTTGATCGTTTTCGACACAGCGTTATCCACCCACTTTTGCAAAACCAGTTGCATGCGGATGTGATCAAGGGGAGAAATATCATGTGCGCATAGAAAAAGGGAGCGCAGATCTTCCGGTATCTCCTCAATTTCGCTAATACCTTCGGGGCCTTTTTCGCCAATAAGCTCCTTAATAAATTGGGGAAGCTCTTCGCCAAAGCGTTCCCGCCACATTTCTTCAAAGACAGGATCTATCTGGATAAAGCGTCCATCCATAATATTGCGGGCGAAGCCGACACCAAAAAGGGGCTCGGCGCTGGGTGAAGCATCGGCAAAAATAGAAAGAGACCCGGTCGGCGCAATAGTCGTCGTGGTAGCATTGCGCTGGGGCAACCCCAGTTTATCCCAGACAGAGCCTTTATAATTTGGAAATGGGCCCTTTTCAGCGGCAAGCTCCCGGGAGGTGATTTTGGATTGCACCGCTATCTCTTTCATCACCTTCTCCGCAGCCCGGAAGCTTTCTTCAGAGTTATAAGGAATGCCCTGCCGGATCAGGTACTGGGCCAGGCCCATGATCCCCAGCCCGATTTTGCGGTTTCCTTGTATGACTTTATCGATCTGGGGAAGAGGAGATTTGTTGCGATCGATAACCCTGTCCAGAAAAATTGTGGCGATTTGTGCAACATAACGGATCTTTTCCCAGTCAGGAACAAAACGCTCCCCCTCTTTTTTAAGCATCCGCGCCAGGTTAATGCTCCCCAAATTACAGCTCTCATAAGGCAAAAGTGGCTGTTCGCCGCAAGGATTAGTAGCCTCGATTTCCCCCAAATGAGGTGTCGGGTTTTCCGCATTGATAGCATCGTAGAACAATAAGCCCGGCTCACCGTTTAGATGCGCATTTTCACAGATACGTGTAAAAACATCGCCGGCTTTTAATTTTTGCCCTGTAGGCCGGCCGGTATGGGGCTCCACCAGGTCATACTCCTCGTTTTTTTCCACTGCCTCCATAAACCTGTTGTCCACGCGGACAGAAATATTAAAATTGCTCAGCTCGCCTCCCCGGCGTTTGCTGTCGATAAATTCCATAATATCCGGATGATTATAGTTCATTGTAGCCAAGCTTGCACCGCGCCTCCGTCCCCCCTGGCGTATTTCATCGCTGACCTTATTATAGACGGAAAGAAAGGAAAGGGGACCGGAGGCCTGTCCACCGGTACTACGGACGATGGCACCTTTCTGACGGATCTTGCCCAAAAAATAACCCACCCCGCCGCCGCTTTTTTGGATCAGGGCGGAGTGCTTCAGGGTTTCAAAAATGCTCTCCATGGAATCATCGATGGGCAGAACGAAACAGGCCTGCAGCTGCTGCACCGGGGTTCCCGCATTCATCAGAGTTGGACTGTTGGGGAAAAAAAGGCCTGCTTCCATGAGACGCAGGAAAACGTAAGCCAGAGTGTCGTTTATTTTTCCATCTTCTTCTGTAGCAATATCTGTGGCTACTCTTTCCAGCATCCCGTGCCAGTCCTCGCAGATATTTCCTTCTTCGTCACGGCGGAAATAGCGGTTGGCCGCCACCTTCAGGGCATTTTCTGTAGGGACTGCGGCTTCCAGGCCGTCGGCAAACCGCTTCATCTCTTCAAGGGTAATTTTCCCTTCCGCCCGCTCATTTACCAGCCTGGCCATTTCTACAAATTTATGCGCTACCGTTTCCATACTACCCTTCCTCTTTTTATTAATCGGGGAATTCTTCCCTCTCCCCCAGATTCTCGGCAAAATCTTCCAGATCTGAGCGCCTGATCATCCAGAAACTTCCTTCCCTGGAGGCACCCAACTCTCTTTGCCGGATAAGCTTGTAGACGCTGCCCAGGGAAAGACGCAGGTACCTGGAAGCATCTTCCGGTGTTAAATACTCTTCGTCATGCATC
>DLUO01000199.1 GCA_003444595.1 Bacillota bacterium | reverse complement strand
ACAGCTTCAGACATGGTGATCATGCCCAAAAACAACAAGCCGAAACCAAGTATAGTTTGCCCCATATAACGATAAAGCCTGCGACGGCCAAAAAAATTTAAAAGGCCGCCGATACCGATAAAAGGAAAGGCGATCCCTTCAAGCTTAAAAGAAATGATTTGGGCTGTGATGGTTGTCCCGATATTTGCTCCCATAATCGCGCTGACAGCCTGTGAGAGGTTCATTAAACCGGCATTTACGAAACCAACCAGCATCACTGTGGTGGTGCTACTGCTCTGAACCAGAACCGTTACAAGAATACCTGTAAATACGCCAATTATCGGTTTGCCGGTTAATACTTCGAGAATGCGCCTGAGCCTATCCCCGGCGACTTTCTGCATCCCTGAAGCCATTATTTGTATGCCATAAAGGAACAAGCCCAGGCCGCTTACCATGCCAATGGCAATTAGCCAGCCACTGTTCAAAGCCAACCCCCCCTGGGAGCAAAACCTTCCAGTCTGTTATAGAATTCTTTACTACCTGTCTTTTTCCTTCTTTAGCAGCTAAGACAAAATGCGGAAATAAAAAATCCGCAATATTTTAAATATGCCTTGCGGACCCCTGTGACAAGGATTAGACCCCGATAAAGCGGCTGACTAGTTTTAAAAGCATCTCTACCAGCCAGAAACGACAGACAGGCTTCTTTATAGCATTTTCCTTATCTGTATCCGTTAGCCGGTAGGAATTTTCGTCCTTTTCCTCTATTTCCTTTACAGCCGGACTGTGTGTTCCTTCATCCGGCATGGGAATAACATTAAAACACAGTGGCGGGAACAATACGCACCACCAGTTTTCACCGCCGCCGTCCCCGATGAACACGGTAAGGGCTTCATATTCCCCGGGTGGATAAAATTTCCCTTCATAAAGACGGGCCGGGAAAAAGCTTTTCTGCAGCGAGATCCGAACATCGTGTCCAAAACCGCTCTCCGCCAAAATTTTACGCGACGCCATCTCCAGGTCTTCTTTATCTACAGCCAGTATGCTCCGGAGCTCTTCCTTACTGCTGCATCTGCGCCACCGAGGAGCATAAAGGCTCAATATTTCCTTTGCCAGATGGTTTTTAATTCTCTGTTCGTCAGGGCTGTTGTTGTGAGCTCTGACATGAAAGCGAATAATATCTTCCGCCTTAATTGCCTCCTGTTCACCTCCACTCGACAATAGTGGCAAAGGTTCCGTCTTCCCCTGCCTGTGGAGACTAAAAACCAGCACAAATAACAAAACCGTACAAATAATAACGCCATAATAAGTAAAAAAACTGATTTTTTTTGGTAAAATGTTACTGGCAAATTTCATTTTTGTTATGTACACTCCCTGAACCCTTAAATCTCTCCCCGGGAAACTTTTCCCCTGGAGCAACCTGATCTTTATAATACCGGCGTATAAACCGTAAAGCTGCTTTTTCTATCCTGGAGATCTGTGCCTGGGAAATACCTATTTTTTCAGCCACTTCCATCTGGGTTTTTCCCTGAAAGAAACGGGCGATGAGGATGTATCTTTCTCGGGGGGACAGTTTTTCCAGAGCTTCTTTGAGCGCAATAGTCTCCAACCAGCGCTCGTCTTCATTTTGCTCATCTTTGAGAATGTCAATTATATGAAGAGGATCGGTGCTGTCGTTAAAAACAGGTTCAAAGAAAGAAAGAGGCTCCATACCGGCGTTATAGGCCATAACGATTTCTTCCGGCGCCATACCCATCTCTGCGGCAAGTTCGTTTAAGGTTGGTTCTCTCTGATTTTTTTGTAGGAGATTGTCCCGGACATTTTGTATTTTCTGAGCATTGGTTTTTAAAGAGCGGCTCATATGAACATAGTTATTATCCCTCAGGTAGCGTTTTACTTCGCCAAGAATCATAGGAACGGCATAAGTGGAGAAGTTGACGTTGTGCTCCAGCCGAAAATTATCCACGGCCTTCATTAAACCAATACATCCTATTTGGAACAGGTCGTCCATATTTTCGCCACGATTGGCAAAGTTCTTAAGGACACTTAAAACCAACTTCAGGTTCCCTTGGATAAGCTCATCCCTGACTCCGGTTTCACCATTTTCCAGACGCTGAAAAAGCTCTTTCATTTTTTCCCAGGATATTGTGGGCAACTCATAGGTGTTTACACCGCTAATTTTAACTTTTTTAAAATTATGCATAATTGCATTCCTCCAGGATAATAAAAAATCTCTTTATTTATAGTATGAGCTAAATTTCCATTTTTTAGACATTACAAATCCCCAGATTAGACAATAGTTAAGGTTATGCTATAATTAATATGGAGATGGGGCAGTACAAGGAGGGAAAGTATGTCCGAATTAATTCGCTTTGGGGTATCCATCAGCGAGAGTTTACTGGAGGCATTTGACAGGCTCATTGTTAAAAAAGGCTACAATAACCGCTCGGAAGCGATCCGGGATTTAATCCGCAATCAGATGGTAGAGATGGCGTGGGAAAAAGAAGATGAGGAGGTAGCCGGTACAGTAACACTTATCTACGACCACCATGTCCGGGGGCTAAGTGACCTGCTGCTGGAGTTGCAGCACAATTACCACCACTTGATTCTATCCACCATGCATATGCACCTTGATCACCATAACTGCCTGGAAGTGCTGGCTGTAAAAGGAATGGCGCGTGAAGTACGTCAGGTTGCCGAAAAGCTCATCAGCGTCAAAGGGGTTAAACACGGCAAGCTAACTATAACCTCTACCGGGAAGAATTTAACTTAGCCTTCGACTCGAATAAGAGTATACGCTCTATTCCTGCATAGTCTTTTATAATGTCGATTTTCTCTAAAAAGTCACATCGGGCACTTATTTCAATAACACCTTCGGCCTGGTTTTCGCCTATTTCAAGCGCCAAGAGGCCAGGAACTCCAATGAATTCATGCAATCTGCCAAAGATTTCCCTGTAGGCATCCAGCCCATCAAAACCGCCATTTAACGCCAGACGAGGTTCATGCTTAACTTCTGGGGACAGAAAAGGCAGGTCTCCCCGGGGAACATAAGGAGGATTGGATGCGATAATAGTAAATTTTTGCATTTCTGATGACAAGGGTTCCCAATAATTGCCGCAAAGAAACTTTGTACGCTCTGCTACGCCAAGATCACTGGCATTTTGCCGGGCCAACTCAAGGGCTTTTTTATCCAAATCGACACCTGTTACAAAAGCATAAGGCAAATAATAGGCAAGTGAAACGGCTATATTGCCGCAGCCGGTACCCAGATCCAGTATCTGCAGAGAAATTTCCCCTCCTTGTTGCTCAAAAAATCTGTTGCTCCATTCAATAACTGCTTCTACCAGGTGCTCTGTTTCCGGACGCGGGATGAGAACACTTTCGTTAACACAAAAGTCAAGTCCCATAAATTCTTTTTTGCCGGTAAGATAAGACAAAGGAATTCCTTCACTTCTACGCTGCAGCATCTCCCTGTAAGCAGCCCTTATTTCCTTGGTGATTTTTTCCTCTCCATGCGCATATAGATACAATTTGTCCCTGCCAAGAAGGAAGGCCAGAATCGCTTCAGACTCCTGGCGTGGAAAAGCCACATCTTTTTTCTTTAAAAAAGAAGCGGCCTCCAATAAGGCCTGCTTGATACTACCTTCCATATTTTTCACTTCCAATGTTCCTGTAAATTTAGGTGGCTTTCTTGAGCTGCTCCGCTCGATCAAAGGCAATCAAGGCTTCGATAATGGAATCCAGATCTCCATCCAAAACCTGGTCCAGCTTATGCAGGGTCAAACCGATACGATGGTCTGTAACCCTGTTCTGGGGGAAGTTATATGTCCGGATACGCTCACTGCGGTCACCGGAGCCAACCTGGCTGCGTCTCTCCTGGGCCTGCTCTTTCTGCTGCTCCGAAATCATCTTATCCAGCAGGCGCGCCCGGAGAACCCTCATCGCTTTTTCCCGGTTCTTTAACTGAGATTTTTCATCCTGGCACGAAACGACTGTATTGGTCGGAAGATGTGTAATACGTACCGCCGACTGCGTGGTATTAACACTCTGTCCGCCTGGTCCTGTGGAACAAAAAGTATCTATTCGCAAATCCTGGGGATTAATTTTCAATTCCACTTCATCAACTTCAGGCAAAACAGCCACCGTAGCGGCCGAGGTATGGATCCGCCCGCTCGATTCGGTGGTAGGAATCCTTTGGACACGGTGCACCCCTCTTTCAAATTTAAGTCGGCTGTAGGCCCCACGGCCCTTTACCGACAATACAATCTCTTTAAAACCTCCGATATCTGTCGGATGGGAGTCTAAAATTTCGGTGCTCCATTGTTTTTTTTCCGCATAACGCAGGTACATGCGCAGCAAATCCGCGGCAAACAGGGCTGCTTCTTCACCTCCGGTCCCGGCGCGGAGCTCAATGATCACATCTTTTTCGTCATTGGGATCTTTAGGCAGCAATAGTATTTTTAACTTTTCTTCCAGCTCATCCTTCCGGGAAGTAAGCAGGTCCATTTCCTCCTTGAGAAAAAGGATCATATCTTCTTCGAGCTTTTCCTTGAGCATATCTTTTGCTTCCTGGATATCCTTTTCTGTTTTTCGCAGTTCCCTAAAGTTTTCCACGATTTCTGCAAGTTCAGCGTGCTCCCTGGTATACTTCTGCCACTGTTGCTGGTCTTTAATTATCTCCGGATCGCTGAGTTTCTCTTCCAGAAATCGATAATGCTCTTCCAGTACTTTTAATTTTTCCCGCATTTTTCTTTACACGACCTCCATACTTCTCTTGTCGTTGTCCGGAATATCTTCACTGACAGGCATTATTTCCGCAGGTAAAACAGCCTGCAGGGCGGAGATGGCCACCTCAAGCTGATCATCGGCCGGTTTTTTTGTAGTTAAACGCTGCAACCACAAGCCCGGTTGCGAGAGGATCCTGGTAAATATATTGTCCTTTACCCCGGCCAGTTTAATACCTTCGTAGGAAATCCCCGCAACCAGCGGAAGCAGCAAAAGCCTGATGAGAATTCTCTGCCATAGCCCCGGCCAGCCAAAAAAAGAAAAGAGCAAAATACTGATAACCATAACTATCAGTAAAAAGCTGGTCCCGCAACGCCGGTGCAGAGTACTGTATTTGCGGGCATTATCCACAGTCAAAGGCTGACCTGCCTCGAAACAGGCGATGGCCTTGTGTTCAGCCCCATGATACTCAAAAACACGTCTTACTTCCTTCCAGGAGGAAATCGCCAAAATATAGCCGAGGAAAATAAGCAGCCGCAGCAATCCTTCACAAAGGTTCAGTAAAATGGGGATCTCCAGTCCCTGACTTAAATATTTCATTAACACGGTAGGCAACAGGATAAAAAGGCCTATTCCGGCTGCCAGAGAGATGATCATAGTCAAGGGGAGCTCCCAGCCCTTGAGCTCCTCCTCCTCGCCTTCCAGAACCTGCTCGGCAGATAAGGTAAGAGTACGGTACCCCAGGACCAGGGCTTCAACAAAGGCTACAACCCCTCTAAAAAGAGGCCATTTTAAAAGGGGGTACCTTTCGCTGATGGAGTGGAACTGCATCTTCTGCACAAAGATGTTACCTTTTTCCTGGCGGACCGCAACAGCAACATTGGCCTTATTGCGCATCATTACTCCTTCTATTACCGCCTGGCCGCCAATAGATAGTCTTTCTTCAGCCACCTTCAGATACACCTGCTTCCTAAGAACTGCCCAAAGGGCAGGTCCTGCCGGCTTAATTTCTTGAAAATGATTTACATATCATAAGGTCTTTTTTTGAAAAAAACAGGGCCTCTAAGAGCCCTGCCGGCGAACATAGCATTTCTACAAATTATATTTGCGTTTAAAACGCTCCACACGTCCCCCAGTATCCACAAACTTTTGCTTTCCGGTGAAAAAGGGATGGCAGTTGGAACAAATTTCCACTTTCAGTTCTTTTTTAATAGAGCTAACCTCATAAGTGGAACCGCAGGCACAGGTAATTGTGCTTTTTACATATTCCGGGTGTATTCCTTTTTTCATTTCTTTCACCTCTTTCTTCACTCTGAAACAGTCGCATCGCTAACGCTCCCGCGCAACAGCAACCTTTGTCCAAAAAATGGCTTCCGAGCCCTTTAGGATACGTCAAATTATACTATCGGAACTTACAAGACAAACTTAATAATAACACAAAAAGGCGGCTTTTGGCAAGATTAAAAGCCCCCTGTCTCTTATACACATCT